>CAMWTG010000363.1 GCA_947177115.1 uncultured Clostridia bacterium | reverse complement strand
CTCCAACCGCGGGGGCGCCGGCTGTCCGGCGGGGCCCGAGGGGGGGGGCATTGCGGCGGTGCTGGCCCAGTCGGTGTTTTCCCATCTCCCACGGGTGGGGGGGAATATCTGGGATCCGGTATCGGAATTCGCAACCAGCATGGCCCTGGGAAATCCCTCCGGGGCATCCCTCCAGACCCAGCTGGACCGTATGGTGGAGGGTGTGACAGCGCGGTGATCCGCCCATCTGAAATGACAGACATATTGGAGGCACGCATATGAAAGGGAAATTTACATTGCAGCAGCGTCTGATCCTGCCTATTGTCCTGCTGGGCCTGGTAACGCTACTGTCCAATCTCCTGGCGGTATTCAGCATCAATAATGTCCACGCCAATGCCGGGACCATCGTGGATGAATATATGGTCAGCGAGGCCCGGCTGGAGGAGATCCGCCGTTCCATGATGGATATACACCGTCTGGCCCTGTCCCATATCGTGGCGGCGGACCACAGCACCATGATCCAGCTGGTGCAGGAGATCAAGGAAGAGGAGGCTGTGCTGGACGGACAGCTGGCGGCTTACAGGGACTTCGTGGCCCCGGGCGATGAGGCCGTCTACCGCAGCCTGGCCGAGGAGTACGATGCCTTCAAGCACGCTCTGGTCCACCTGGTCTGCGCCAGCGCCGACAGCAACACGCAGGACGCCTATGCCATGGCCAACGGGGACGTGGCCGCCCGGAGCGCCGCCGTGGAAGCCGGGATCGATACCCTTTCCGCCTCTGTCAGCGCGCAGGCGGAAGGGGCCCAGGACCGCCTGTTCATGGTCTACGTCATCTCGCTGGTCACCAGCGCCGTAACGTTGATCATCGGCATCCTTCTGGTGTGGGTGGCGCTGCGGATCATCCGGACCTATGTCATCGCGCCGATCCGGGATGCTATGGGCACCCTTCACGGCAGCTCTGAGCGGCTCAACAGCGTGGTCAGGGAGATCCGCGGGCGCACCGAGACCTCCAGCGGCAGCGCCCGGAAACTCTCCGGACTGACGGAGCAGATGTCGGCCGCCCTGGAGAAGATCTCCCAGAACACCGCCGCCATCACCGCCAGCGCCGCCAGTACACAGGACGATGCCGTGCGCGTAGCGGACGCCTGCGCCGCCCTCAACAGTTATTCTTTGGAGATGCGGGGGCGCTCGGAGGAGATGGAACAGTCCGCCCGGCAGGAAATGGAAATGGTACACAGCAGAACGGCGGAGATCATGTCTATTTTAAACGAGGCCATCGCCCAGAGCCGGAATGTGGATAAAATCAGTATTTTGACCCAGGACATTCTGTCCATCTCCTCCTCCACGGACCTCATTGCCATCAACGCCTCCATTGAGGCCGCCCGGGCAGGAACGGCGGGCAAGGGCTTTGCCGTGGTAGCCCAGGAAGTCCGCCGTCTGGCGGACGCCTGCGCGGAGGCCGCCGGCCATATCCAGGAGGTCAGCGAAAGCGTGACCAGCGCGGTGAAGTATCTCTCCGGCAGCGCCCAGGAACTGGCGGATTATCTGGGCCAGGCCATTGAGACCCAGCTGGACCGGTCTGTCCGGTCAGGGCAGCAATACCGGGAGGATGCCGCCTATATCCAGCGGTCCATTGAGACGTTCAACCACCAGGCGGACGGGCTCCAGACGGCCATGGAGGAGGTTGCCGGATCGATCTCCTCCATCTCCGGCGCTGTGGACGGCGCGGTCACCGGCATCACCGGCGTTGCGGGCAGCACCCGCGAACTGGTGGACGATCTTGCCAGCATTGTCGGCGGGATGGACACCAATCAGGAGATCGCGGGCGAGCTGCAGCGGCAGGTGGAGGTTTTTGCAAATCTTTAAGAAATTGTTCCGTATCTGGCCAACCGCCAGCAAGCGAGCCTCGGTATATACCGAGGCTCGCTTGTCTATCAGTTATCGCCATCTGAGGGTTACAATACTATGGGGAGCTACGACAAAATTCCAGCCCGACTGTGCATCCTCCGTTACGGAAACGGCGGCTTCTTTTTCCGTCCGGTTCAATATAACAGCCGCTCTGCTGCCATCTCTGTTTTCAAAAGCCGTAACTTCCAGACTTCCGCTCCAGACAGACGACCCCAGCCGGACAGCGCCGGGGCGGATAAAGCGGCTGAATTGCCCAATATAATAATATTCGCTCTGCACCGTGAATCCAGCATTGTCTTCCGTTGTCATAACGGGCGCTTCACAGAAGTTGCCCACATGATTGGGCCCGCCCTTGGCATCCAGCAGCAGATTCCAATCGATGCTCCCGGAAACGCCACCGTTCAGGTTGCCCAGAATGTCATGGGCGTACATCTCCGCCTTCTCCAGCGGCGTCATACCATCAAAACGGCTGTACTCCACGCAGCCCTCGCTGAACCACAGCTCCTTATCGGGCCACCGCTCCTTTACGATGCGCAGGGCCTCGAAATGGTCCCCGGTATACCAATGGACCACAAAGCCGCCAACGGCCTCCGCCGCTCAGGCGGCGGACAGCGTTTC
>CAMWTG010000362.1 GCA_947177115.1 uncultured Clostridia bacterium | reverse complement strand
GTCCTGGAGGAGGCGTACCGGCTGGAGCTGAAAGAGGTCCCGGTACCGGAGACGCCGGAAGGCTATGCGCTGGTAAAGATCCTGGCGGTCAGCGTCTGCGGCAGCGATATCCACGCCTACCGGGGAAACTCCCTGCTGCTGACCTATCCCCGGGTCCTGGGCCACGAGCTGTGCGGCATAGTGGAGGAGCTGAACGGCCCTGCGGAGGGGCTGGCGGAAGGCGACAAGGTCAGTGTGCTGCCCTATCTGTCCTGCGGCTGCTGCACCGCCTGCCGGCAGGAACGGGAAAACTGCTGCACCAGCCTGAAGGTGCTGGGCGTCCACGTGGAGGGCGGCATCGCCGGGTATGTATCCGTACCGATCTCGGCCCTGCTCAAGCTCCCGCAGGATATGGACCCGAAGACGGCGGCTCTCATCGAGCCCTTTGCGGTGAGCGCCCACGCAGTGCGCCGGGGCGGCGTGACCGAAGGGGACCGGGTGCTGGTGCTGGGGGCGGGCCCCATCGGCCTGGGCGCTGCGGAGGCGGCGCGGGCCGCCGGGGCGGACGTCCGGATGGCGGACGTAGACCCGGTCCGCCGGGCGTTCGTCCGGGAGCGGTTCGGCTATGAGGCACTGGACCCGGCGGAGGGCTTCGACGATGCGCTGCGGGCGTGGACCGGCGGGGAGTACCCCAACAAGGTCGTCGACTCCACAGGGAACAAGGTCTCCAACGCTACGGCCATCAACTATCTGAGCGCCGCCGGGAGCCTGGTCTATGTGGGCCTGCAGACGGGCACCCTGGACATCAGCGATCCGGCGTTCCACATCCGGGAGGCCACCGTCTATGCCAGCCGCGTAGCGCAGATGCGGGATTTCCGCTACGTCCTGGAACAGATCCGGAAAGGGACCATCCGGGCGGAGCGGGCGATCACCGATACTGCGGAGCTGGACCGGGCCAAGGAGGCGTTTGAGGACTGGGTATCCCGCAGAGGGGCGGTCTTCAAGGGCGTTATCGAGGTGAAATAGCGCAGTCCTGCGTATCAACGGTTTGCGGGGAGCGATCCCTTCAAATAAAAAATATGAAAAGGAGCGAAACAATGAAAAAGATCTTAAGCGTTATCCTTGCGTCTCTGATGCTGCTGGCCTGCCTGACCGCCTGCGGCGGCGATCCCGCCGCAGGGGACGGGACGTCCGGCGATAAGCCCCAGACCACGGCTCCGGATACCGGCGCGCCTGACAGCGGGACCGCCGCCAAAGCGGATTTCCCCACCCGGGATATTAACATGATCGTCCCCTTTGGCGCCGGCGGCGCAACGGACCTCATCTGCCGCACCCTGGCCGCTGAGATGGAGAAGGAGCTGGGCGTCAGCATTGCCGTGACCAATATGCCCGGCAGCGCCTCCGCCGTAGGTACCGAGTATGTCAACGAGGCGGCGCACGATGGCTATACCATCCTGGGCTACCCCACCGACATCACCTCCATCAAGGTCATGGGCCAGTCCGACCTGACCTGGGAGGACTGGAACACCCTGGTCATCGCCGCCGCCATCCCCACCTGCATCGCCGTCCGGAAGGACTCCCCCTATCAGACCATCGAGGACCTGGTCGCCGCCATGAAGGCGGAGCAGCTGGCCATCGCCACCTCTGACTCCGGCTGCGCGTTCACCCGCGGCCTGGGCCTCATCCTCCAGGAGGAGCCCGACTGCGTCCAGCCTGAGCTGATCCCCTCCGGCGGAGGAGCCAACGCGGCCCTGTCCGCAGTCAAGGGCGATGTGGATGCGGCGGCCTGCGGCCTGCCCGAGTGCATCGAGTACGTCCGCTCCGGCGACCTGCGCGTCCTGACTTACATGGGCTCCAGCGCCATCACCGTTGAAGGGACCGAAGGCGATATCGACATCCCCTGGGTCTGCGATGTCTATCCCCAGCTGGAGGAGAACATGCCCTTCGGCGGCTGGGTAGGCATGGCCGTAGCCGCCGACACCGACCCCGCGGTCTATGAGATCCTCAAGGATGCCGCCGTAAAGGCGTTTGAGAGCGAGAACTTCCAGAACTTCATGGAGCAGAAGACCATGGTGCCTCTGGGCAAGAGCGGCCAGGACGGCAACGACTGGGCCGAGATGACCACCTATATCAACTCCTGGATGCTGTACGACATGGGCTTCACCGCCACCAGCCCCGAGGAGTTCGGCTGGGCCCACCCGTAAGGAACGGTGTCCCCGGCTTCTGAGAAAAGGACGGCGGGGGCCCTGCGGCTCTTGCGGGGCCCCCGCTCCGGTACCATTCGCGTGTGAAAAGGATGTGATCATATTTGTTGATGTTTGAACTGGCGGTAGCCATCGTTTTCCTCCTCCTGTCGGCGGGCATCTGTTGGATGGCGTGGGTGCTGCCGGTGGGCCTCGCCCCCACTTTCTGGGTCAGCTCCGGCGCGTTTCCCTTCATCCTGGGGGTGATCCTGTTTCTGCTGTCGGCTTGGTGGGCCGTGGATCTGCTGGGACGGATCAGGCGGGATAAGCTGGATAATTCCCAGGAGAAGAAGGC
>CAMWTG010000361.1 GCA_947177115.1 uncultured Clostridia bacterium | reverse complement strand
GCAACCAATAGTTGACAGATAATCGGTGGAGGCAACCGGCGTTTTCTGCTATACTGCGGCACAGGAAAGGAGGTGGATCAGGATGCCTGGGATCAAAGTGATCGTTCTGCTTATAATGCTTATAATTGGTGTGTCGATCTTTTTCTGTGTGATCTGTCTAGGGATTTGGCTGTTAGTTCTGCGGATCTGCGGAGGGATGAAATACCTCCGCTCCGACAGCGTGCGGCAGGAGGACATGGCGGTCACGCGCTCCCTGGGGGAGACCCTGCGGGACCACCGGGCCCGGTGTCAGATAACCCAGGAGTACGTGGCGGAGGCCATAGGCGTCAGCCGTCAGGCGGTGAGCAAGTGGGAGAAGGGCCTTTCTTCCCCTAGCATGGCCAATCTGCTGGCCCTGGCGAAGCTGTACGGCGTCTCCGTGGAGGAGTTGCTGCGGGACGTGGCGTAACGCTACAGCAGGAACAGGAAAACAACGATGGGGGAGATGATATTGACGGCGGCGTGGATCATCCAGCCATAGAGGATGCTCCCCTCCGCCTTCTCCTGAGAGAGCCAGGCCAGGGCGAAGCCGATGCTCCCGGTCAGTCCAATGATGGTCACGGCGGGGAGAAGCCCCCGCCCCCAGACCGCCGGGAGGTGCAGCAGGCCGAAGAGCAGGCCCTGTACGGCGCAGCCGGGCCGCGTACCGAAAACGCGGGCCAACCGCTTTGCCAGGAATCCCCGGAAAAAGATCTCCTCCGAGAGGGAGGTCTGCACCACCGCCCACACCAGGATGGTTCCGATGGTGAGCGGGCTCCAGCCGTAAGCCCGGTAAGCGTCTGCGGTAAAGCCGGAACAGGTCAGGCTCCCCGTATGGTACAGCCACAGATAGGGCAGGGCCGTTACCGCCAGAAATCCGGCGAAAATGCCCGCGCTCCATCCGGCCGGGGACCGTCTGGCACGGTAGAAGCCCAGCCACCGGAAGAAGCCCGAGACCCGCCGGCGGCTGACGAGGTACCAGAGGAATGGGATAGCGGTGAGTACAGCTGTCTGTATAACGGCGCTGAACAGCTGATTGACAAAAATCATCTTATATCCCCTCCACTACAGGTCCATGAACCGTTCCGCACCTCTGGTATGCAGCCAGCGGAGCAGGATGCAGCCGCCGGTCAGCAGCACAGCCGCGCAGGCCGCCAGCGAGATCATCTCGCCCACAACTCCTGACAGCCCCCACACGATCCCGCCGCAGGCCAGCGCCGCGCCCATGCCGCCGAAGGTGGAGAGCATCGCGGCCAGAGACTGCTTGACCACCACCATGTCGTTTACCGCGTCCAGTTTGGGGAACAGCAGGTTGACCACCAGTCCCAGAAGCGCGGTGAATCCGGCGAAGGCCAGTCCGAACAGGAGTAAAACCGCCCACTCCGCAGGCGTCAGTCCCAGTCCCCAGGCCAGCCCCGCGCCGCAAATCAACAGACAGGGGCATGTCAGCAGCAGCTGGAATCCGGCCTTCATATGCAGTACTTCCTTTGCGCTGACGGGGGCCTCTTTCAGTATCCAGAGATTTTCCCCCTCCAGACTGATGGAGGACCCGGTGATGGCGACTGTGGACAGCAGAAATCCCATTACTGCCGCCGCCAGGGCCGGCAGAGGAAGCGTCCCGAGCTGCTCCAGCTGTGCCCGCAGACTGCCGCCCATGACTGCTGCCGCAATGCCTGCGATGATCATAACGATCAGACCAAAGCCCGCGTTGAAGAGATAGATGGGCGTGCCGAAGAAACGCGCAGCTTCCTTGCGCAGCAGGGCTTTCCGCCGCCCAGCCGCGTGGAGGCGGCCCAGGCGGTATGCCGCCCGCTTGCCGTGGCTGTTCAGTCCGGTGAGGACCTTCTGATAATTTCTGGCAAACAGCCATGCCGCCAGCAGCACGGGGACAAGACTCAGCAGACAGAACATGACCAGCGTCTCCCAGTCGCCGCATACGCCCCGCTGGAACAACAGGAAGGGCGCGCCCCAGCCGGTGAAGGCCCCGGCGGCGTCCAGCCCCATGGTCCCGGCGGCAACAGCGCTGATCCCCATGTTGAACTGGATAACCAGGAAGAAAACAAGGACCATCATCAGTGCGTACAGAAGCAGGTTAATGATTTTCCGGTTGGCGAACCGTCCGCCCAGCCAGCTCAGCAGGAATCCCGCCGCCAGACTCAGTACGGTGGGCAGCATGGTCAGGAACGGTATGCCTATGACCAGCCGCAGTACGAAAAGGACGCCGCCCTCTCCGCCAAACCAGAGCCATGCCGCCCCGGCGGGCAGCACCAGAAAGGCGCAGAATACCAGATTTTCCGCGTACAATGCCGTCAGCTTTGCCAGCAGTACCGTAAAGGCGCTCACCGGCATGGACAGCAGCAGGTCCGCGTCCCGGCCTCCGAAAACCACGCCCTGGGCGGCGAACGCGGTAAAGACCAGCCCCGCCATGACCGCCATGGCGGGCATCATCATCAGCAGAAGCTCAAGACATCCCGACTCCGCCAGCTGTCCGCCAAGGCAGAAGCTTTATATGCCGGAAACATATAAGCAAAGTACCGACGCCAGCAGAAGTGCGAA
>CAMWTG010000360.1 GCA_947177115.1 uncultured Clostridia bacterium | reverse complement strand
CTTTTTGTTCACACAAAAAGTAGGCGCGGAGTCCGGGGCCGCGCAGGTCCCGGGCATCGAATAGAAACCATTCCCCCGCGCCCGGAGGGCGCGATGATGACCCCGGAGAAAGGAGGAAGCCCCTTGCCCCAATGGATCAGATCGATCGCCAAAAGCTGGCCGGGAAGATTCCTGACCAAAACGATCGAACGATACTTCCTCCACAGCGTGCCCCAGGAGGCCGCCGCCCTGGCCTACTACCTGCTGTTTATGATCTTTCCCCTGCTGATCTTTCTCAGCAGCCTGCTGGGCCTGCTGGATCTGGACATCTCGGGCATCACCAGCTCCCTTGACGCCCTGCTGCCCTCCGGCGTGGTGGATGTGGTGGAGAGCTACCTCAGCTACGTCAGCCAGACCTCCAGCCGGACCATGCTGTGGTTCGGTTTGGTCTTCACCATTTATTTCCCGATGCGCGCGGCGGACTGCCTGATGGCCGCCGTGCGGCGGGCCTATCACCTGCCCCGGCCTAAAAACCAGATCCTCTATATGATGAAGGTGCTGCTGTACACCGTGTTCCTGCTGGTGACGATTGCTTTGACGCTGGCTTTGGCCACCGTGGGGCGGCAGGCCCTGGAATTTGCGGGGCGGTTCGTGGCGGTGCCGGAGGCGTTTATCGATTTGTGGAGCGATCTGCGGTTCCTGGTGCTGGGCGGCGTCATGTTCGCGGCGGTGGGGCTGCTCTACGCCGCCGCCCAGGATGTCCGCCAGCCTGCCCGGAACATCGTACCCGGCGCGCTGGCCGCCCTGGTGGGCTGGATGGTGGTGTCGGCGGCCTTCTCCTTCTATGTGGAGAATTTTGCGAATTATACCGTCATTTATGGGGCCCTGGGCACTGTGATCGTGCTGATGATGTGGCTGAACCTGACGGCGGTGGTATTGATCATGGGCGCGGAGATCAACGGCGTGCTGGCCTCCTTGCGGGGCCGGCGGACGCCGAAAGCTATGGAGAGAAAGGAAAAGCAGGACGGAAAGAGCCTTTCCAAGGGCGCTCCTTCCGTTGGGACGGAAACGATATGAAGATTATGATCATCGGCTGCGGCAAGGTGGGCTTCACCCTGGCCCGGCAGCTGAGCGGCGAAAACCACGAGCTGGTGCTTATCGACCACCGGGCCGAGGCCATGCAGGTGGCGGACAGCACCCTGGACCTGATGTGCGTGGAGGGCAGCGGCGCTTCCATTCAGACCCTCCGGGAGGCGGGGGTGAAGGATACGGAGCTGGTGGTGGCGGTGACGGGGTCCGATGAGCTGAACATCGTCTGCTGCCTCATCGCCAAGAAGCTGGGGGCCCGGCACACCGTGGCCCGCATCCGCTCTCCGGAGTACTACCGGGAGGCGGGCCTCCTCAAGCGGGAGGTGGGCCTGAACATGATCATCAACCCCGAATATGCCGCCGCCCAGGAGATCTCCCGGTTGCTGCGGGTGCCCTCCGCCTTCAGCGTGGAGAGCTTCGCCCGGGGGCTGGTGGAGATGATCGGGTTCCCCATCAAGGAGAGCGATGGCATCGCCGGGATGAGCCTTTTCGAGTACAACAAAAAACACCCCAACGGGGTGCTGATGTGTACGGTCATCCGGGGCGGGGAGGCCATCGTCCCCAATGGGCGCTTCGTGCCTCAGGTAGGGGACAAGGCCTATATGGTGGGCTCCCAGAAGGAGATCGTCAAGTTCTTCCAGACCATCGGCCGGGACGGCAACCGCATCCGGCAGATCACCCTCCTGGGAGGCAGCAAGATCGCTACCTATCTTACCTGGGCGGTGGAGAAGGTGGGCATGAAGGTGCGCATCGTGGAGCAGAATCCGGAGAAATGCCTGGCGCTGGCGGACAAGCTGCCCGACAGCCTCATTATCCACGGAGACGGCACCGACAGCGCCGTCATCGACAGCGAGGGGCTGCTGGATACCGATGCCTTCATCGCCCTGACCAACCGGGATGAGGAAAACCTGCTGATGGCCATGACCGCCCAGCGCCACGGGGTGAAGAAGGTCATTGCCAAGATGAGCCGCCCCAACTATATCGACATGATGCGGGAGAGCGGCGTGGACAGCATCATCAGCCCCAAGGACATCACCGCCAATCAGATCTCCGCCTACGTCCGGGCCATGGCCAACAGCCAGGGCAGCGTGGTGGAGAACCTGTACAAGCTTCTGGGCGGCAAGGTGGAGGCGGTGGAGTTCATCGCCGCGGCCAACACCAGATTCCTGGACAAGCCCCTGAAGGACCTGCATTTGAAGAAGGGCCTGCTGGTGGCGGCCATCGCCCGGGAGGGCAAGCCGGTCATCCCCGACGGCTCCACCAGCATCCTCGCGGGGGACCGGGTCATCGTCATGGCCAAGAGCCTGTTCCTCCAGAATCTGGACGATATTTTGCAGTAGGGGCGGGGTTGGCGTATGAACTATATACTGGTATTCCATATCCTGGGGATGATTCTCCGGGTGGAGGCGCTGCTGATGTTGCCGGCGGCGGCCATCGGCCTGGCGACAGGGGCGGACGGCAGCGCCTTCCTCCTCTCCGCCGGCATCACCCTGGCGGTGGGCCAGGCC
>CAMWTG010000359.1 GCA_947177115.1 uncultured Clostridia bacterium | reverse complement strand
TTGAGGAAAAAGTTGCCAAACCGTTTCACCGCTCATGGGGCATACTATTACCGGCGCACTTGAGAAAGAGCAGAAAAAACAAGCCAGAGATGGCGGTGCCCGGATGCTGCCCTTTTTCAAGCGCTTCAATCATGCCACAGTGGAGGTGACAGAATGAAAGAGCATAAAAGCCAGCCACCCGAGCGGAAACCCGGGTGGCCGGAAGGCGATGACGATGTTATTAACAAATATGGCACCTATGAGGTCCAGCGGACCAATGGCACAGAACACCGCTACCCCATGATCGCCCAGGGCATTTCGCCCCAGGAGGCCCAGGAGCAGCTGGACGAAGCAAAACGGTGGATGGAGAAAGAGTAGCTTAGAAACACAAGATCATGTCATACCACACCGCGCCGCCATGAACGGATCTGGATACGCCCCGGTTTTCAAAGCCGAAGCTCTCATAGTAGGCCAGCTTTCGCTCCAGACAGGTAAGCGTGACGCCTTGGCGGCCTTCCTCTTTAGCCTGCGTGATCAGACCGTTCAGCAAGTCGCGGCCATAACCCCGCCCCTGCCAGTCCGGGTGAACAGACAGACTGAACACCGACTGCCAGGGGTGCTTTTCATTGTGGCAGCTGGAGTCGCCGAACATTTCATCGGCAATGGCCGGCTGGCTGATGACTGGGCCCATGACAAAGCCGATGACTGTTCCGTCCAATTCACCTATCAGGAAATGCTCCCCGTATGCAGCGATGCGGTCGCGGATAGCCTCCCGGCTGGCGGCTTGTTCCCTGGGAAAACAGGCCGCTTCAATGGCGGCGCAGCGGTCCAGGTCCTCCATACGGACAGGGCGCAGCGTGAGAAGGTCATGGTCCAGGCGGCGGAGAAATGCGGCGGAGGGGAGGATCTCCGCGCCCACATTGGACATGTCCAGCATGTTGGCGCGCTGGATCTCCTCTGTATTGGACGAGCAGCAGTCCTCCAGCACCGTGACCCGGTAATCCAGGGAAATGGCATCGTAGCAGGTGGTGCGGATGCAGTTGGGGGTGGTGGTACCGGTAAGGACCACGGTATCCACATGCAGACGCCGCAGAAGCAGATCCAGGGAGGTCTGGAAAAAGGCGGAGTAGCGGGGCTTGATGATCTCATAATCTCCCTCGCAGCGGCCAAATTCCGGCGGGTTCTCCACGGAAATGGGGCCGGTGCTGCCAGGAGTGAGAGGCTTGCCGCCATTGGCCCAGACCTGATAGCGGGTATGCTCCACATCGCTGCCATCGGCGCGGTAGGCCCGGTTGACAAAGATCACCGGGAGCCCTGCCCGGCGGCAGGCGGCGATCACCCGGGCGCAGGCGGGCACCGTGGCCCGGGCCCCTCGGATGCAGAGTGGGGATTCCGGATTTAAAAAACCGTTTTGCATATCGATAACGATCAAGGCTTGCTTCATAACGGCGTATCTCCTTTACAGCAAAATAAATTCGGATGCCAGCACGACCAGGCAGCAGGCCGCCGCTACCAGAAACAGACTGCCGCCCCGCCAAGCCAGCAGGGCCCCGGCAATGAGGGCCAGGACGCCCGCAAGGGGGCTTTGGGTGGCCTCCACCATGGCGGGGAAGGTCATGACAGCCAGGGTGACATAGGGAACATAATAGAGGAACGAGCGCAAAGTGCGGTTGGTGATCTCCCGGCGGATCAGGACCAGGGGCGCAACGCGGATAAGGTAAGATACCCCGGCGGAAACCAGGATGTAAAGCCATATGCTCTTCATGACGGAACACCTGCCCCTTCTTCATCCTCTACCGGGAACAGGATGGCTGCGCCCAGAGAGAGCGTTACGGTCAGAAGGATCGTCTTGATGCCGGAGGACAGGGATGCCAAAAGAGCCCAGCGGCTGGCAATAAAGCTGGCGGCGAAACTGAGCAGTACCAGAACCAGCACCACCCGGTTTTTCCGGGCAGGTGGGACGATGATAGCCAAAAACATACCATAAAGGCCCACGCTCAGCGCACTGACCAGGCGCAGGGGCAGAATGTTGCCCACTGCCACACCGAAAAAGGTCCCCAAGCCCCAGCCGGGAATGGCGGTCGCCATGGCGCCGTAAGTGTACCAGGGATTCAGCCGTCCGGGGAAAGCAATGGAAATACCGAAGATCTCATCCGTTACATCAAAGGCAACCAGCATCCGATGGCGGAGGGGCGTTTCCGGCGCCAACTTCTGGCTGAGCGAGCAGCTCATCAGCAGGTACCGGGCGTTGGCCACCAGGGTCATGACGGCGACCTCCAGATAGCCCGCACCGGCGGCCACAAGGGAAAACACCGCGTATTCCCCGGCAGAGGCGTTATTGGTCAGGCTCTCCACCATAGCCTGGAGGGCGGAAAAACCGGCGTTCTTGGCGGCGATGCCGAGGGTGAAGGCTACGGCAAAATATCCCAGGGCAATGGGCATCCCGTCCCGGAGGCCCCGGTGGAAACAGGATCTGTTATCTTCCAAAAAAATCCCTCCGAATTCTGGCGGTTGTCCTATATTATATAGCTTTTGCCAAATAAGTCAAGCCGCCGGAGTATCGGGGAGTGTCCAAACACGCAGTTAAAGGAAGTCAAAAACAGAAAAGGGGACAGA
>CAMWTG010000358.1 GCA_947177115.1 uncultured Clostridia bacterium | reverse complement strand
ATCTGGACGATCTGGACTTTATCGAGCGGGTCAAAACCCAGCAGAAGAATTGGATCGGCCGCTCCACCGGTGCGGAGGTTGTCTTCAAGGCCACTACCGGCGATGATATCATTGTCTTCACCACCCGTCCCGACACCCTCTTTGGGGCCACCTATATGGTCCTGTCTCCGGAGCACGAGCTGGTGAAGAAGTGGATGCCTCTGCTGAAAAATGCAGACGAGATCCAGGCCTATCAGCACGCCGCTGCCTCCAAGAGCGATCTGGAGCGGACGGAGCTGAACAAGGAAAAAACCGGCGTATGCCTGGACGGCGTGAGGGGCGTGAACCCGGTGAACGGGCGGGAGATCCCCATCTTCATCTCCGATTACGTCCTCGCTACCTACGGCACCGGGGCCATCATGGCCGTACCCGCCCACGATGACCGTGACTGGGAGTTTGCCAAGAAATTCGGCTGCGAGATCATCGAGGTGGTTTCCGGCGGCGAGGACGTGCAGAAAGCCGCCTTTACAGCCAAGGACGAGACCGGCATTCTGGTCAACTCCGAGTTTTTGAACGGTCTCACCGTCAAGGACGCCATCCCTGTTATCACCAAGTGGCTGGAGGAGAAAGGCATCGGCGAGGCCAAGGTCAACTACAAGCTCCGGGACTGGGTCTTCTCCCGTCAGCGCTACTGGGGCGAACCCATTCCCATGGTGTACTGCGAAAAGTGCGGCTGGCAGCCCCTGCCGGAGGATCAACTGCCCCTGCTCCTCCCCGAGGTGGAGAGCTACGAGCCCACCGATGACGGCGAGAGCCCCATCAGCAAGATGACCGATTGGGTCAGCACCACCTGCCCCTGCTGCGGCGGCCCCGGCAGGCGGGAGACCGACACCATGCCCCAGTGGGCCGGTTCCAGCTGGTACTTCCTGCGGTATATGGACCCCCACAACGACAAGGCGCTGGCTTCTAAAGAAGCCCTGGAGTATTGGTCCCCGGTGGACTGGTACAACGGTGGCATGGAGCACACCACCCTCCACCTGCTCTACAGCCGGTTCTGGCACAAGTTCCTCTACGATATCGGCGTGGTGCCCACCAAGGAGCCCTATCAGAAGCGCACCAGCCACGGCATGATCCTGGGCGAGGGTGGCGAGAAGATGAGCAAGAGCCGGGGCAACGTGGTGAACCCGGACGATATCATCCGGGCCTACGGCGCGGACACCCTGCGGATGTATATCATGTTCATTGGCGATTTCGAGAAAGCCGCCGCCTGGTCTGACAACGCGGTGAAGGGCTGCAAGCGCTTCCTGGACCGGGTGTGGAACCTCTCCGAGAACTGCAATGACAGTTTGGCGTATACGCCCGCCAACGAGTCCTCCGTCCACAAGACCATCAAAAAGGTGGCGGACGACATCGAGGCCATGAAGTTCAACACCGCCATCGCCGCCATGATGGCCCTGGTCAACGACTTCTACGCCAACGGCTGCTCCAAGGGCGATATGAAAACCCTGCTGCTGCTGCTGAACCCCTTCGCGCCTCATATGTGCGAAGAGCTGTGGGAGGTCATGGGCTTTGCCGCCGCGGAAGGCAAAATGGCCTGCCAGATGAGCTGGCCTGTTTACGATGAGAGCAAGACAGTTGCCTCTACTGTGGAGATGGCCGTCCAGGTCCAAGGCAAGCTTCGGGGCACCATCAGCGTCCCGGTGGACAGCGAGGAGACTGCAGTGGTAGAAGCCGCCAAGGCTGTGGACAAGGTGGCCCGGGCTATCGAGGGCATGGAGATCGTGAAGGTAATCCATGTAAAGAACAAGCTAGTGAACCTGATCGTGAAGCCTGCGAAGTAAAATAAATGAACAACGGCGCGGTGTGTTTCTGCATACCGCGCCGTTTGCGTATCGAAGGAGGAATACTGCATGGACTATACGAAAGAGGAATTGCTGGAGGCCAAGCGGCAGATCGATTCCACGCTGCACAAACTGAAGGAAACGGTCAAGACGCTGGAAACGAAAGAAAATGCCCAGAGATATAAATCCCAGATTACTTTGGCAAAAAACCGCATGAAGGCGTTTACGATTGCAAATGAGTTGATTAAAAAAGAATTGAACAGTTTATATTATTCCTGTGTTAAAACACAGGAATAATACCATTTGATTTGAGCCGTTTTGCTCGCCGCTGTAAACAGCGGCAACCGCAAAACATAGCAACTATCACTTCTGGCCTTTCAGGTCGGAAGTAATAGCATCTTCAGCCCCTTTTTCCCGTTACTCGGTTCAGCAGGGATACCAGCGCCCAGATCGTCAGGATCACGGTGAAGATGCCCAGCATCCCCTTTCCCATGATGCCCATGCAGGCAAAAATCAATTGTGTATTCATCATTGTACCTCCTTACAGAATGTTTTCTACCAGTGTGATCATCAGTCCTCCGGCAATCACGGAGGCGATCTGGCCGCTGACGTTTGCTCCGGCGGCGTGCATCAGCAGGAAGTTGCCGTTGTCCTCCTCCAGCCCCATTTTATGGACCACCCGGGAAGCCATGGGGAAGGCCGAGATGCCCGCCGCGCCGATCATGGGATTGACTTTCTTTCTGGAAAACAGGTTCAGCGCTTTGGCAAACAGTACGCCCCCCAC
>CAMWTG010000357.1 GCA_947177115.1 uncultured Clostridia bacterium | reverse complement strand
GGCCTACGGCGGTACTGCCCAGCTGTTCGCGGTTTTGTCCATGCTGCTGGTGGGGCTGATCGAGGAGCTGATCTTCCGGGGGTTTTTATTCCGCGCGCTTCTGAACAAGGACCCGGCCTCCGTTGCAGCCGCCATCTCGGCGGTGACCTTCGGCATCGGGCATATCGTCAACCTTCTGGCGGGACAGGGCGGGCTGGAATCGCTGATCCAGGTGGTTTTTGCTATCGCCTGGGGGTTTTTGCTTACCCTTGTGTTTTATAAATCCGGAAGCCTGTGGGTGTGCGTCATTGTCCATGGGCTGGTGGACGTCTTCTCAAAGTTCGCAGCGGCAGACGGCGGTTCTGGTTATCTGTATGTCGCTGCAACAATCATTGTTTCCGCCGCGTACTGCGCTTATCTGAGCCGGAAGCCTGCGGCGTTAAAGCCAGAAACCATAAAATGAAAAAGCAGGGCGGGAAACGGCTGTTTCCTGCCCTGCGCAGACTGTAGACAAAGCGGCTCGCTTCTTGCTCAGCGGGCTGCTTTGTCTACGGTCTGAAGCCGCTGCATCCGTAGCGGCTTTGTTTTTTCCTGCGTCGGCCGTTATCCGCACAGCGGTTCCGGACCGGCATAGATGGGGATATCGCCCTCGTAAGCGTCCGCCCGTTCCAAAAGCGGTCCCTTTGCCCCCATGGTAAAGGCGATGTCGCTGCTGCGGATGGAGAGCAGGGACATTCCCGGGACGAGGGCGAGATATCTCAAAGTCTCCTCCGGCAGGCGGAGGTCCCCGCAGGGCGAGACCGGGAGCCAGCAGTAGGACCGGCCTTTATACGGGAAAAATGTTCCCGCAGGCGCGGTATACGCCAGCAGCTGGGGCATGTCCCGCAGGATGTGCCCCAGCCGGGAGGGCTCCAGCAAGCTCCTGCGGGTGACGCAGAAGCCGCCGGTGCTCTTGCTCCCGGTAAATAAATAGACCTTTTCCTCGGCGGCAATGCCGTATTCCCGCACCGCCTGGGGCGGCAGGCGGATGCCGCCGTCCGGCTGGATGATGGAACGGCCGAAAATAAATTTTCCGCCCTTGCTTATTTGAGGCATAGAGAACACTTCCTTTCCCGTTATAGCTTTGAATGCCGCGATGGGACTCCCAAATGGGAAATTCGAAAATAAAATATATCACATTTCTACTCATTGTCAACAAGGCTCTCTAAAGGTCCTAATGGTTGGTGGGATAAAACATCGGTGATTTCACCAACTCATATTGAATTTTCTGGAGGCTTATGATAAGGAACCTCTGAATAAATCACCAATTTCAAGCAATGTTCTGCGTGCAGTGCAGAATAGTCCGAACAAGTAGGAAGCAGCTGGAGCGATTTTATAGTCGACACACTCGAAAATCGGTAAGGTTCGGCGATTAAAATGTGGCGTGGACTGCGTTGTCGTCCTTGGCGGGCGTCAGCCCGCCTGCGTCCTCCGCCTCCTTTTTACCGATTCTCAAGTGTGTCGACTATAACTGATAAGCTCCCCCGGAGCCTGTAAAAGGGCGCAGTTCCCCCTTTACCAAGTAGAAGAGAGATTCCTTCCAGCCCTGCGCGGCTGTACTTACTCCTGCGGTCCTAGGGCGTCTCCGTCTTCCGGGGAGACCGCTTTTTCCGGCGTATCCTCCGTGGCCTCCTCCGGCACGGGCCGAAGGGGCACATCCATCAGGTCCATCAGGTCCTCCACGGTGATGGCGGAGATATCCGCATCGGTGGGATCCTCCAGCCCCGCCACCCGGTCGGCCTGGGCGGCTACGATCTTCTCAAAGAGGTTGCGCACGTCCCGGGCGTTGCCGAAGTTGCCGTCCCGGTCCTCATAGAGCTCCTGAAGATGGTCCTTCACCGCCGCCTCCGCGGCGGCGTCCAGGGTGTAGTCGTTGCGGTTTACGCGGCCCTTGAAGATCTCAAAAAGCTGATCGCCGTTGTAATCCTCAAAATAGAGGTACTTGTTGAAACGGGACTTCAGGCCGGGGTTGGAGTCAATGAACCGGGGCATCAGGCTGGCGTATCCCGCCACGATGACCACGAAGTCGTCCCGGTGGTCCTCCATGGCCTTGAGGATGGTGTCAATGGCCTCCTGGCCAAAGTCCTTATCGGTGTTTTCCGGCGAGAGGGTATAGGCCTCGTCGATGAACAGCACGCCGCCCAGGGCCTTGTCAATGACCTCCCTGGTCTTGATGGCGGTCTGGCCCACATACCCGGCCACCAGGCCGGAACGGTCCACCTCCACCATGTGGCCCTTGGAGAGGATGCCCAAGGCGCTGTAGACCTTGCCCACGATCCGGGCTACGGTGGTCTTGCCAGTGCCGGGGTTGCCGGAGAACACCAGGTGGAAGCTCATATCCGGGGTCTTCATCCCCCGGTCCTGGCGCAGCTTGCGGACCTTTACCAGGTTGACCAGGCTGTCCACGTCCTTCTTTACTACATCCAGGCCGATGAGCTGGTCCAGCTCCGCCATGGCCTCCTCCAGGGTGGGCTTGGGGGGTTCCGGCTCCGCTTCTGTCTCAGAGGCGGCGGGACCGGCGGAGGAGGCTTCCGGTTTGGCGGGTCCTTCCGGAGTGCCTCCCGCTACTGGCAGGGGGGCCATGGGGTC
>CAMWTG010000356.1 GCA_947177115.1 uncultured Clostridia bacterium | reverse complement strand
TTCAGGATCATGTCCGGCTCACTGCCCGGCCGGAAGGGTCCGCGTTCGCCCCGCCGCAGGTACCAACGTTTTACAGCAGTTCCGTGGTCCAGTTGGCGCTCTGGATGGCGTTATCCGTCTCCCGCAGCTCCTGGGCCAGCGCATCCGCCTTTTTCCGGTACTCCGGAACGGAAACCGCGCTGCAGATCTTGATCTCCGACCGGGTGGCCCGGCGGGTCAGGCTGCTGGCGGAGGTCAGGAAGTTCCGGCAGGTTTCCACCCGCAGCTTCAGGCAGTCCCGGCGGGCCAGCAGCTCCGTCAGAGTTCCGCGATTCGTCCGGGTCTGGCTGTTGGTCCGGTTGATGCGGGCCATCAGGTCCTCCAGCTGGGCGGCGCAGTCCTCGTACTCCGTCCAAAGGGACGCCGGGTCCTCGGCGGGGGATTCGCCCTCCTGAACGGTGGCGTTGTCATATAAACGGCTGGCAAGCTGCTCCATCCGCTTTTGCAGATCCGCCCGTAATTGCAGGGCTTCGGCTAATTTCATGGCAAATCCTCCTATACGATCTCTCGATTAAAACGTGTTTTTGTTACTTCAAATCATAAATCCATCTGTCGCCGCTTTGATAGTAGAAAAATTCGATTAATTCGTCTTCAACGAAAACACGAATCATATCATTCATATCAAGCAACAGGTTAAGATTCGGCAGCTTATCAACCTCTTCCCACCAAACTTCTCCTTCGTCAGAGGACTGCAGCTCCACATGACCGCCAGGAAACGTAATGCCAGGCCCATCCTTCTTTTTCCTGTCTATTACAACGACCTTGTTTCCATCGCATATCATACACATATTGGTGAGTTAACTTTTTCAAACATTACCTTATCCTCGTTTCAAATATCAGAACAGCGTAATCTGACTGGTGTCCGCCATGCCTGCAAAAGCGCCCAATGCCTTGAGCTGGTCAATATGGGTTTTTGACAGCTTATTGCAGCACATGGAGAATTCTTCCACCGAGATAAATTCCTTCCCCTTGCGCTTCTCTACCGTGTCCAGGGCCGCCGTCTCCCCCAGGCCCCGCACGGCGGTGAAGGGCGGAATCAGCGCGTCCTCACCTTTCAGCACAAACCGGGTGGCCTCCGATTCATAGATGCTGATGGGCTCGAACCGGAAACCACGGAGATAAAATTCATAGCAGACCTCCAGCGTTACCGCCAGATCCTGTTCCACGGCGGCGGCGTCCTTGTTGTTCCAGATCTCCTGCAGTTTCCGTTTCACGTTATCAAATCCGGCGCAGCAGTACTCCGCGTCAAACGCCTTGGCCCGGATGGAAAAGAAGGTGGCATAGAACGCCAGAGGCTTATGGACCTTGAACCAGGCAATGCGGAAGGCCATCATGACGTAAGCCACCGCGTGGGCCTTGGGGAAGAGGTAGCCGATCTTGGCCAGAGAGTCAATGTACCATGCCGGAACGTCATGCTCCTCCATGGCCTCCTTCCAGCCCTCCTCAAAGCCACCCTTCTTTACCTTGCCCTTCCGGACGGATTCCATGATCTTAAAGCTCATTTTAGGATCCAGGCCTTTGGAGATCAGGTACAGCATGATGTCATCACGGCACCCCACCGTCTCCGTGACGGAGGCGGTGCCGCTGACGATCAGGTCCCGGGCGTTGCCGATCCACACGTCCGTGCCGTGGGAGAAGCCGGACAGGCGCACCAGGGTGTTGAAATCCTTGGGCTGGGTATCCATGAGCATCTGGCGGGTGAACTTGGTGTTGAACTCCGGGATGGCCACGGCCCCGGTGGGGCCCAGCAGGGGGTCGTTCTCAAAGCCGAGGGCCTTGCTGGTGACGAACAGGCTCATAGTGTCCGGATCGTCCAGGGGGATCTGCCGGGCGTTGACGCCGGTCAGGTCCTCCATCATGCGGACCATGGACGGGTCATCGTGGCCCAGCATGTCCAGCTTCAGGAGGTTGTCCTCCATGCAGTGATATTCGAAATGGGTGGTGATGATATCGCTGTCGGCGGCATCCGCCGGGTGCTGGACGGGGCAGAAGTCCTCCACGTCCAGGTCATCGGGCACTACCACCAGTCCGCCGGGGTGCTGGCCGGTGGTGCGCTTCACACCCACGCAGCCCAGAGCCAGCCGGTTCTCCTCCGCGTGGCCGGGGTTGAGCCCCCGGGCCTCCAGATACTTTTTCACGTAGCCGTAAGCGGTCTTTTCCGCTACGGTACCGATGGTGCCTGCCCGGAACACCTGGGTCTCACCGAACATCTCAATGGCGTGGCGGTGGGCCCGGGCCTGGTATTCGCCGGAGAAATTCAGGTCGATATCCGGCACCTTGCCGCCGCCGTATCCCAGGAATGTCTCGAAGGGGATATCAAAGCCGTCCTTGACGTACTTGGTCCCGCACTCCGGGCAGTCCTTGTCCGGCATATCCGCGCCGCAGCCGTAGGAGCCGTCCAGGATGAACTCGTTGTGCTTGCATTTAGGACAGCGGTAATGGGGCGGCAGGGCGTTGACCTCGGTGATGCCGGACATATACGCTACCAGGGAGGACCCCACGGCCCCCCGGGAGCCCACCAGATAGCCGTGTTCCAGGGACCGCTGGCCCAGCTTCTGGGCGGACATATAGACCACGTCATACTT
>CAMWTG010000355.1 GCA_947177115.1 uncultured Clostridia bacterium | reverse complement strand
CGGCGGGGGCCCAAGCTGGGGGGGGGGGCGCTGCGGGGGCTGACTCTGGCCTTCGGCATCTTCTACCTGACCGTTAGCGTGGCAATGCCCTGGCTTTTATACAGTGAGCAGTTCGCCGCTTTCTGGAGCCAGCGGAACAAGGCTGTCGTCCAGGCGTATCAGGACTATGTGACGGAACAGCGCCTCACGGTTCAGCAGGCGCTGAATGACCGGGAGGGCCGGCTGGACGCAATGGACAGCGGCGTCTATGTCGTTATGGTGGGTACGCCGCTGTCATCGGTAGAGGTTCCAGCGGACGAGGACTCCCTGCCCCGCGTCTCGGACGATATCAGTTACGGCGTTACTTGGGCGGCTGGGGGGGACTATTCCAGTGAGCGGGCTTCCTCCTCCGTGGGATTTGTTATGGAGATGCACCAGATCCGGTGCGCCGATGGCACGCTCTATGTCTCCACCAGCCCCGCCGTGCTGGGATATGAGGGGCTGGGCCGGGCGGCGGGGCTTCTGCTGGCGCTGGCGGGCTTCTGCGCCGTGACGGTGCCGTATATTGTCCGGCTTCTGCGGCGGCTTGGGGAGCTGTCCCGGGAGGCCGGAGTGCTGATGGCCGGAGATCTGGACCACGTCATCCATGTAAAGGGCCGGGATGAGATCAGCGGGCTGGGGGAGGACATTGAGCGGCTGCGCCGGTCGGTGCTGGCCAGGATCGAGGGAGAGCGGGAGGCCGTAGGGGCCAACAGCCGCCTCATCACCTCCCTGTCCCACGATATCCGGACGCCCCTGACCAAGCTGACGGGATATCTGGACATTCTCCTCTACCGGAAGTATGAGACCAGTGAGGAGCACGATGCCTTTCTCCGCCTTGCCTCGGAGAAGGCCGCCCAGCTGAAGGCCCTGACGGATCAGCTGTTTGCCGGCGCTCAGGTGGGGGCATCCCGGCCCTGACTGGAACGCCCGCCGGAAGAGGTGGATGGCGCGGCGCTGCTGGGGCAGCTGCTTTCGGAGCAGTGCGATGACCTCCGCCGGGAGGGATTCCAGATACAATCGCCTGTGTTTGACCGGGATTTCGACCTGTATCTGCGGACGGAGGATGCGGTGCGGGTATTCGATAATCTGTTTTCCAATTTGCGCAAATATGCCGATGCCGCCGCCCCTGTCCTCATCAGCTGGCAGGATGGCCCGGAAACGGTGACGCTGCGGGTGGAAAACCAGGCCAAGGCTGCCCCGGATCAGGGCGACAGCCATGGGCTGGGAGTGCCTACCATGAAGGAACTGATGGAGCGGTCCGGCGGGACGCTGGAAACCTCCCGGGAGGACGGCGTTTACAGAAGTGCGCTGATCTTCCGGAAACGCCGGGGCTGCGGCGCGGTGTGACGGAGGTTGTTGCTCGGAGGGCGGTTATTGGCTGCGGTGACTATATGGATTCTCAAGGGCGTTTATTATTCCTGTGTTTGTCATGCCGATGCCTCAGGGAAATCAACTTTTGGAAAAATTAGTAGGGCCCGATGTCCTCATCGGGCCGTTTTAAGGGCGGACCGGCAGTTCCGCAAGATTGGCCGATGAGGACATCGGCCCCTACAACACCGTTCTCTGCCAAGATAGATTGCCCCATCCAAGGTCAGTATAGACATTTATGGGGATCGGGAGGCACTATGGCAAATATTTTGATTGTTGAAGATGAAAAGGCCATGCAGGATATTATTGCGGACTATATGCGAAAAGGCGGACACACCTGTTTTACCGCAGACGATGGCATAGATGCCCTTGTCACACTGAAAAATCATCCTATGGATTTGATGATCCTGGATGTGATGATGCCCCACCTGGACGGTTTTTCCGTCTGTAAGATGGCGCGGGAAATGAGCGATATGCCTATTATCATGCTGACCGCCAAAAGTGCGGAGGATGACAAACTAAAAGGCTACGACTATGGTGCAGATGACTACATGACAAAGCCATTCAGTCCCAAGGTGCTGCTGGCCAAGGGGAATGCCCTCCTGCGCCGTTCCTCTAACCTGTCCTCTGGAGCGATCAGCGCCGGAAAAATCCTGCTCCAGCCCAACGCACACAAGGTCTATCTTGACGGTCAAGAGATTGCCTTGACCCATAAGGAGTATGAACTACTCGCCTTTTTGATGGCAAACCCTGGGCAGATATTCAATCGGGAGCAGCTTTTGAACCGTGTTTGGGGCTATGATTTTGAGGGAACGACCCGAACCGTGGACACCCATATCAAGACCCTGCGGCAAAAGCTGGGGGACGAGGGCAGGCATATTGTCACACTGATCCGCTCCGGCTATAAATTTGAGGTAGCAGTATGAAAGAGGCTTTTTCTCTCCGCACAGTACGAAAAAAGATGGTGATGCTTTCCAAGCTGGCAGGAATTGTGCTGATTTTCTCCTACATCCTGTCTACCCGTCTGGCGGTCAGCGAGGATGTTTCTTTCCTGATTTGGCTGGGGTTTGTCCTGCTGCTGGTTTTGGGCATCGACTTTTTTATGAGCTGCTTTATTACAAAACCGATTGACAAACTAAACGCCTCCGCAAAACGTATGGCGGAACTGGACTTTTCGGCCCCCTGCGAGGTAACGACCCAGGACGAATTTGGGCAGCTTTCCGCCAGTCTGAACACGATGGCTGAAAACTGTCTA
>CAMWTG010000354.1 GCA_947177115.1 uncultured Clostridia bacterium | reverse complement strand
AGCCGGTGGAGGTCAAGCGCAACCCGGACGGCACCTACACCTTTACCCAGCCCACCGGCAAGGTAAAAATCGAAGTGACCTATAAGCCCGTCCAGCCCATTGACCAGCCCTGGAACAATCCCTTTACCGATGTGACCGAGGGCGACTGGTACTATGAGGCGGTGCGGTTTGTCCATGAGCGGGGCTTGATGAACGGTTACAGCGACAGGCGGTTTGGGCCGAACGATCCCCTCTCCCGCGCCCAGCTTGCCCAAATCTTGTTCAACAAGGAGGGCAAGCCCGTGGTGAATTACTTGATGGACTTTTCCGATGTGGCAGACGAGGCGTGGTACGCCGAGGCCGTCCGCTGGGCCACCAGCCAGGGCATTGTCGGCGGTTATGGCAACGGATATTTCGGCCCCAACGATCCCATTACACGGGAGCAGTTGGCAGTCATGCTCTGGCGGTACTCCGGCAGTCCCGCCGCTACCAACAAGGAACTGCACTTCAACGATACGGACGAGATCAGCGGCTATGCGCTGGAGGCCCTGCGCTGGGCCGTGGAGAGCGGTATTTTGAACGGCTACGGCGATGGGCGGTTAGGGCCCCAGGGGCAGGCCACCCGCGCCCAGGCGGCGCAGATGCTGAAAAACTTTATTGAAAATATGGAGGCAAAGCCTTGAAAATCCGATGAGTTGCCATAGGGTGAAAACTTCATAGCCAACAGAGCGGCGCTTGTATAACCGGCGCGGATGAAGAAACGCAAAAAGCAGGCGAGGGAAAACAGCAGACGGCAGCGCAGCTGTGAGTTGTTTCCCTCGCCAGATCTTATATAGCAGTCATTCAAATGCAGGCCCATGGGGTCATTGTGAATACTGCTCCAAAAGTGCAGCACCGTTACCGGGCAGGAATTCAGGAATTGCAGCGGGTTTCATCGCGAGATACAGGTCCTTTAGGATACTTTTTCAACCGTATCGACTGTTTGCGTGACAATGATCCCGTCCACATTGTTGCCGGACACGGTATATTCCCCCGATTCCGGCAGACAGGCCGCCGTCCCGGCGCAGTACCAGATCTCGTAGGACGCGCCGCCGCAGTCCACTGTCAGGTGCTGCCCATCAAAGGGAAACTCTTTCAGATAGTCGATATATTCCTCCAGGCACAGCCCCTTCTCCGCCATAACCGTGGCGTGGGGAACGCCCACATAGCGGAAGTGCCATGGCTCATCGCCGATGCCGGTGAGCGCCTCCTTGGCTTCATCATAGCGGACTACCCAGCCATAATCCTGACAGTGGCTGTTGATCCAGGCGTACTCCCCGTCTCCCGTGTACTCCCGGCTGGAACCGTCCTCGAAAAACAGAGAGAAGTCCACCGCCAGCGCCGTGTGGTGCTCGCTGCCGCCGGGCTGGGCGACATACTTTTCCGCGTGGGCCTGCCCGTTTTTTTCTGCGCTCTGGTCAAAGAGATGCTGCTGGAACGCCGCCGTGCGGTAACCGGCCACCACGTTGACAGTCTTGCTGCCCCCCTGGGCCCGGAAAGCGTCCATCATCTCGTTGAGCGCATCCAGCGCCTCGGGCGCGAGATAGACCTCCTTGTCCCGGACGTAGTAGCTGCCGGTCTTGCCGTCAAAGATGCAGGCAAGGGGCTGCTCCTCCGGAAAATGGTACGGCGTCCAGTTGTTCACCAGGATCAGCTCCCCGGTATGGACCGCCGCCTCCCCCAGCTCCGTCAGGGTACAGCCATCGCTCCCGGCGGTCCGGCGCACGCCTACGGCGCTGCCGCCGTCCCCGCCGTTTCCGGAAAAACCGCCCCGGCTGAAAAACCAGCCTGCCAGCGCCAGCGCAGCGGCCAGGACCGCCAGGATCAGGAAAGCCGGCGGAACATATGCGCCGCGCCGGCGGCCATTGGATCGTCTCATATGGTCAATGCGTCTCCTTTGTATGAGCCTGCCGGGCGTCTTCCCTCCGCGAGAGGACGCCCGGCAAACTTTGAAATCAGTCCGCCATTTCCGGCGTCAGGCGTTCCAGGACAGGGAATTCGTATGTCCGCTGTAAGCCCAGCCGTCCAGAGGGATCAGGATGGTCTGGCTGTCGTAGGTAAACGATATCTGTCCGTGGGCATCGTAGTCCCCGCCGCCGTTCATCTGTTCCAAAATATTCCGGTTGTACTCATTGTACCACCCGCCGCCTACGGAATCCATGCCCCAGTAGTTCCGCCATGCGGCGCCAAAATTGGACGCCCCCTGAAGGCCCCAGGTGAGCCACCGGCCGTTCCAGTCCCACCGCAGATCCAGAGACAGTATCCGCCCCGATTGGGCGTCCACCGTCACCCCCATCTGGTAGGACTCGCAGTACATCGTCATACGGTAGACCTGGAAATTCATCTGCGTGTCCGGGTCCATATACAGCACTTCGCTGAGATTGGAGCAGAACACCTCGCTCTTATCGTTCCACAGCACGGGCAGGCCGCCCATGGCCTGCAGGTTGCGGATCTCCACCTGCACCGAGGCCAAACGGGTCTCCCACAGTTGGGACAGTTCCTCTCCATAGGCCCGGAGCTCCGCGTCCTCCCGGCCTCCCGGTTCCAGGGGCGCCGGAGAAGCGGCCTCCGTTTCACTCATCTCGGAGGCATTGGAAAAGTTAAGGAAGATGCCCTCCCCCATTTCCCT
>CAMWTG010000353.1 GCA_947177115.1 uncultured Clostridia bacterium | reverse complement strand
TCCAGGCGTAGGCGGCCCTGGGCCGGAACGCCCTGGAGGTCGCGGAGGATGTGCTGAGCCGCGGCGCGCCGGACGCGGAGGAGGGCAAGATCCCCGGCCTCCCCGGACAGGAGAAGGAGGACGCCCCCGTCCTTCCCGGACAGGACAAGGCGGAGGAGGAAAAGGCCCTGGACGGCAAGCCCGCCCAGGGGGCCGAGAGCGCCCAGGAGGCCCTGGAGGAGGGCGAGTGCCAGACCTGCGAGGAGCGGAAGTACCAGGACGGGTCCGACGACATGGGCGTCTCCTTCCAGACGCCCACCAACATCAAGCCGGAGCAGGCGGCCTCCGCCGTCCGGGGCCATGAGATGGAGCATGTCTATCGGGAGCAGGCCAAGGCCGACCGGGAGGGCCGGAAGGTGGTCAGCCAGAGCGTGACCATGCACACGGAGATCTGCCCGGAGTGCGGCAAGTCCTATGTCTCCGGCGGCACCACCCGCACCGTCACCAAGGCGGACACGGACAACGCCGCCCAGCAGCAGGACCTGGCCCGGCAGAACGAGGAAGAACAGAAGGCGCGCACCCCCTTCTCGGCGGTGGCGTGATACGAGGCGAACAGGGCTCCGAAGGCGGAGCCCTGTTTTCATAGGGAAAAAGTTTGAAGCTCCCCGGAACCTTTCCCCCGGAAAATCCGTCTATAGAAGTAACAGCCCCGCTTGGAAGACGGGGCGGACAAGGAGGATGAACGGATGAAAAAAGGACTTGCCCTGTTCCTGGCGGCCCTGCTGACGGCCCTGACCCTCACCGCCTGCGGAGGAGGCGGGGGTTACAGCGGGGGAAGCGCTTCCAGCGCCCCTGCCGACAGCGAGAGCCAGACGGCCTATGACAGCGGCGGCGGAGACAACTGGAAGTCCACCGTACAGGAGTTCGGCTTTGACGCCCCTGCCGGCACTGCCGGGGAACCCGCCGGGCCGGGAGCGGCCCCCGATGGGGGCGAAACCCAGGCGGAGGACCGCCTGGCCAACGCCAAGATGGTCTATACCGCCGATATCCAGGCGGAGACCCAGGACTTTGACACCTGCACCGCCGCCCTGGAGGACCTGGTGGACAGGCTGGGGGGCTATCTGGAATACGCCTCCGCCGACAGCTATGGCGACGGCAGCCGGAGCGCCAGCTACACCGTCCGGGTCCCCGCCAAGGAGTTCCGGGGCTTCCTGAAGACCGTGGGGGAAATCAGCCACGTCACCAGCCAGAGCCGGAACGCGGACAACATCAGCGAGCGGTACTACGACACGGAGAGCCGCCTGGAAACCCAGAAGACCAAGATGGAACGGCTCCAGATGCTGCTTTCCAGGGCGGAAAATATGGAGGACATCATCGACCTGGAAAACGCCATCAGCGAGACGGAATACCAGATCGAGCAGCTTACCGGGTCCCTGCGGCATTATGACTCCCTGGTGGATTTCGCCACCATTGAGCTCCGGATTCGGGAGGTGCTGCGCCTTACCACGGTGGAGGAGGCTCCCCCCACCTTTGGAAGCCGCCTGGCCAACGCCTTTACGGACGGCCTCCGCAGCTTCGGGGACTTCCTCCAGGGGCTGGCCATCTTCCTGGCGTACAACTGGATATGGCTTCTGGTCCTGGGGCTGATTCTGCTGCTGGTGGTCAAGCTCTCCAAGCGGAGGCAGGTCCAGCGGACGGCGACCTTCCGGGAGGCCCGGGAGCGGGGGAGCGGCTTCTTCCACCGGAAGAAAGACGAACCGAAAAACCCGGATGACAAACAGGAAAAAGACTGATATACTAAAGGGGCGGGTTCAACCCGCCCCCTATTTTTCGAAACCCGCAAGGAGGACATACATATGAAACTTACCTGGCTGGGCCACGCCTGCTTCGCCGTGGAGCAGGAGGGCTATCGGATTTTGCTGGACCCCTATACCGGCGTGGAGGGCTACCCCGCCCTGGCGGAGACCGCGCGCCGGATTGCCCTTTGGGAGGAACGCACCTGGCGGAAGGAACAGGGCTTTTATACCCTGGCGGTGAAAACGCAGGTCTTTGCAGACGGCGAAGCCGCGCGCCCGGCGGAGCCAAAGCTCCCGGTCCACAAGATCCTGTGCCGCCACGGCCACTTCGACCACAGCGCCGTGGACCAGGCGGAGCTGGTCCCCTTTGAGGGGGAGTGCCCCTTCTCCATCCGCACGGTGGAGACCTTCCACGACGAGCAGGGCGGGGCCCTCCGGGGGCCCAACACCATTCATATCCTCTCGGCGGGGGGCGTCACCATCGCCCACCTGGGGGACCTGGGCCACCCGCTCTCGCCGGAGCAGGTGGAGGCCATCGGCCCCCTGGACCTGGCGCTGGTCCCCGTGGGCGGGGTCTACACCGTGGACGCGAAAGGGGCCAAGGCCGTCTGCGAGGCCCTTCGCCCCAAGTGCGTCATCCCCATGCACTACCGCCACGCCCCCTACGGCCTGCCCGACGTGGCGGGGGTGGAGGACTTTTTGTCCCTGTGGCCCGAAGGGGCCGTCCGGCGGCTGGAGGGGCCCGCCTGCGAGGCGGGCGGCGGGGCCTCCAGCGTGCTGGTCCCCCAATTTCTCCAGGAGGCTTGATATGTACCGTTATATTTTATTTGACCTGGACGGCACGCTGACAGACTCCCGGGAGGGCATCGTCCACTGTGTCCGGGAGACCATCCAGGGCTATGGC
>CAMWTG010000352.1 GCA_947177115.1 uncultured Clostridia bacterium | reverse complement strand
CGTTTGCCGTTTCATCGGGGGCGCTCCGTTCCTTAATCTTGAGCCGGCTCCGCCTCATCGGCAGCGTCCGCCGGCGCCTTTTCCGGTTCCGGCAGGACCTCGGTCCGGCGGGTCAGAAGGAACTGCGTCAGCACCAGCGCAAGGCTGAAATAGATCAGCACCTGCCCCAGGCTCTCCGTGCAGTCCGCCATGGAGGCCAGGCACAGGGGGACGGCCAGATCGCCCCAAAAGACGAACCAGCGCAAACTGCCTTCCCGGCAGGTGAGGCCCGCCAGCTGATAGAAGGCGCAGGCGGCCAGCGAGGCGGCCAGCACAGGCAGATAGTACCGGGCCAGCACCGGATTGCTTTCCTCCGGAAGATAGACCGCCAGCAGGAACAGGACGGAAAAGATCATAGCGGGCAGCAGCGGGAATGCCTTGGGCGCCGCGCCTTCCCGGAGGAGCTTGACGAAGAGGATCAGACCGGCGGCTGTGGCGGCAGCGGCGGCCAACATCGCCGCAGTCAGTACGCCGCCGCCGGGTAACAGCAGCGCCGCGCCGGCGCAGAGCAGCAGGCTCCCCGCCGCCATGGGGAGCAGATGGGACCGCCCCATAGGCTCCAGACAATTGAGATAGGTGCGTTTTCCGCCGGGGATGCCAAAGCAGAGGTATAGTTCTGCGGCGGCGCAAAAGAGGATGGCTGCGGCCAGCAGGATCCCCGGCACGCTGTGCCGGGACAGACCGGTATCCGGATCAAAGCCGGTTTTCAGCTCCGCCCAGCGGAGGGACAGGAGCAGAAGGCCCTGCACCCATAGGCGCACGCTTTTAAAATAGGGGGAGTTTTTCATAAAACGTTTTTCCTTTCCCGCCGTCCGGGCGGGCGGCAGCGGCGTTCTTTGTCTGTGACGCGCGCCTTACCGGCGCGGCTTTCTTGAGTATAGCACATTGTTTTGGATTTGTCATTCATTTTTTGGACAAGCAAATCATATCCTGTGACAGAAGGAAGGCGGTGTTCCTATGGGGAAACATATTATCCTCTCCATCCTGTTGATTTTTTTGCTGTTTTTTCTCCCTTGGCTGTGGGGCGGACCCGCCCAGGATCCGCCGGACCGGCTCCCCGCCGCGGACGAGGTGTCCCCGGCGCCCCAGGACCCGGAGGAACCGCCCGGAGACGAGCCGGATGAGCCGGATGAGGCGGAGGACCCGGCGTTCTCCGTGGACAAGTCTACGCCGCTGAACGTGCTGCTGGGGGAAAAGCTCCAGCCCATGGATATGGAGACGTACCTTCTGGGGGTCGTGCGGGCGGAGATGCCCGCCTCCTTTGAGGAGGAGGCGCTGAAGGCCCAGGCCGTGGCGGCCAGGACATATATCCTCCACAAGATCGCCTCCGGCGGCAGCGCCCGCCATCCCCAGGCCGATGCCTGCGATGACATTTCCTGCTGTCAGGACTATAAAAGCCAGGAGGACGCCGCCGGGGAGTGGGGAGAACGGGCATCGGAGTATGAGGAGAAGATCCGCCGGGCGGTGACGGAGACCGATGGGGAGTGCGTTCTTTACGATGGCGCGCCGGTGCTGGCGGTGTTCCACTCCTCCTCGGTGGGGGCGACCCAGGACGCCCAGGCGGTGTGGAGCGCCAGCCTGCCCTACCTGCAGAGCGTGGAGACGCCAGAGGGGGAGGAGACGGTGCCCGATTACCGCTCGACCGCAGCCTTTTCCGCCGGACAGCTGCGGGAGAAGCTGCTGGCCGCTTTGCCGGAGGCGAAGCTGGAGGGCAGCCCCTCCAACTGGTTCACGGATATCCGGCAGCAGCCCAACGGCACGGTGACCAGCCTGTCCGTAGGCGGCGTGGAGGTGGGCGGCAACCGGCTGAGGACCATTCTGGAGCTGCGCAGCGCCTGCTTTACCATCTCTTTTGAGGGGGATACGGTCACCTTTTCCGTCTCCGGCTACGGCCACGGGGTGGGCATGAGCCAGTACGGGGCCAATGTGCTGGCGGGGAATGGGATGACGTACCGGGAGATCCTGGAGTGGTACTACACCGGCGCGGAGGTAGGGCCGGTGGGCGGATGACAGGCCAGGACCAAAAGGGCCCCGGAGGCGGATGCCTCCGGGGCTTTGTTTTGCCTGTGTGGGGAAGTGGGAAACTTTACTCGGCCTCGTACTGCTCCAGCTCAGCATAGAACGCGGCCAGACGCTCACCAAGGTCCATGACCATCTCGTCCGCTTCGCCTTCAACGGTCACAGCGAAGTCCTCGAATTCCTTGTAGTTCGCGATAAAGTTGTCCAGCACCTTCTGCATCAGGCCAACGGTCACGATCTCATCGGGATCCAGAGGCTCCTCCTCGGTGTCCACGACCAGACCCTCCGCCAGAGCCCAGTAGATGGCCTGGGCGTAGTCGTGGTCAATGAACTTGAAGTCCTCGGGCAGCTCGATGCCATCGATCTCCTCGTACTGGCGCAGTTCCTCCAGCAGCTCGGCCAGAGTCACGATGCCGGCCAGAGGCACGGCCTCGTCCTCAATGGTGGTGACCGCTTCGGGAGCGCCGCCCAGGGGGACGTCAGGGTCGGGGATGGTCACGCCGGGCTCCTCGGGGATCTCGGGAGTGTCGGGAGTGTCGGGAGTGTCGGGAGTGTCGGGCTGCTCGGGCTGCTCAGGCTGCTCAGGCTGCTCAGGCTGCTCAGGCTGCTCAGGCTGCTCAG
>CAMWTG010000351.1 GCA_947177115.1 uncultured Clostridia bacterium | reverse complement strand
CCCCTACGTATACCTCTGGAATGAAGATAAGAACGCCTATGTGGTGGATGAAGACGCCGCCGCCGTTGTCCGGCAGATATTTGAGTGGAAGCTGCAAGAGGTATCGGTCCATACCATCGCCCTGCGGCTGAAAGCGGACGGCATAGAAAGCCCGGAACGCCACAAGCGCAGGGCCGGCTCCCGGAGCGGCGGCAACATCCGGGGCGAGGGCTGGTGTCCCTCCACCATCCGGGGCATCCTGCAAAACCGGGCGTATATCGGGGAGATGATCTGCGGGAAGTCTGAGACGGCGCTCTACAAAGGGCTGAAAAAACGGCTCACAGAAAAAGATAACTGGATCGTTGTCTCCAATGCCCACCCGTCCATCATCCCGATTGCGGATTTTGAGGCGGTGGAGCGGCAGATGCAGGAGGACAGCTCCCACCGGGCATCCACAATGGAGTGGTCGGCGGACATCCGGGCGGGGATGATCGACCTCTTTGATAGGAAAATCTTCTGCGCCGACTGCAAGAAGCGGATGTATTACAAGCGGCAGCGTATCCAGTGCAAGGGCGTTGTTTTCCGTGGGGTCTATGAGTGCAGTACCCACATGAGCCGGAGACACGGGACCTGTTTCAAACACGCTATCCGGCAGGACGCGCTCCATGAAAAGGTGTCCAACATCATCCGGGACCAGCTTCGGGTGGCTCTGGACTATGAGAAGCTCCTGAAAACCATGCGGGGCGGCGCTGGTGAGGCCAGCGTCCGAGAGAAGCACAAGGCCGCTGTCTCCAGTATCAAACTCAGGCTGAACGCCCTGAAAAAGAAGCGGGCGGGATTGTATGAGAGTTACGCCGAGGGCATCCTGAACGAGGAAGAATACGCCTTTGCCAAGCAGACCTATGAGGAGCAGTACGAAGCGTTGAGCCGCCTTCTGGACGAGGCGGTGGAGCGCCGGGAGCGGTTCCTGGAATCCATCTCCCCGGACAACAAGTGGCTCACGATGATGCGGGGCGTTGCCGGGATGACAGGATTGACGCAGGAGCTTGTAGACGCGATGATCGAGAAGGTACTTGTCTACGGCGAGGGGCGCATCGAGGTCGTACTCAACTATAACGATGTGTTCAGTGCCATGTGCGAATGCGTGGAACAAATGAAGGAGGCGGGCTGAAATGACAGAATACCGTGTCGGCATTTATATCCGCCTCTCTCTGGCGGATGAGGACACAGGGAGCAAAAAAGCGGAAAGTGACAGCGTTGGCAACCAGCGGGAGCTGATCCATCAGTTTTTAGACCGCCATCCGCAACTGAAAACCGCTCCCCGGTCGGAGTTCGTGGACGACGGCTACACCGGGACGAACACGGACCGCCCGCAGTTTCAGGCGCTCATGAAGGAACTCCGCACCGGGGCCATCAATGTGCTGGTGACGAAAGATTTTTCCAGATGTCACCGTGATTACACCCAGATGGGCAACTATCTGGAGTGCGTCTTTCCTTTCCTTGGCGTCCGCTATATCTCCGTCAATGACGGCTATGACAGCGATGATTACAAGGGCGTGACCTCCGGCATGGATGTGGTCCTGCGGAACATCATCTATGAGGCATACAGCAAGGACCTGTCCATCAAGACCACCACGGCGAAGATCATCATGATGAAGCAGGGCAAATACATAGGCAGCTTCGCTCCCTATGGCTTTCAGTTCCATCCCACGGTCCGGAACAGGCTGGTGATAGACGAGGACTCGGCGGCGGTGGTACGGCGTATCTTTGATATGACCTTGATGGGTTGTGGCAGTACTGCGATTGCCCGCAGGCTGAACAGCGAGGGCGTCCTTACCCCCGGCGCCTACTTCCGGCAGAAAAATCCGGGGAGCGGACGGTTCCGCAAAGCCTCCGAAAAGAACGGCTGGACGGCGGCATCGGTGCTGAACATCCTGCACCAGTATGAATACACCGGGGCATTGGTGGGGCGCAAGCGGTACAAGGCCAGCCTCCACGAAAAGCGGACGGTCCCGCAGGATAAGGCTGACTGGATCATCTATGAGGGGGCGCATGACGCCATCATCAGCAAGGCGGACTTTGACAGGGTGCAGGAGATCATCCGGCAGAGACCGAGGCGGGCCGGAGGAACGCCGCAGGAGTACCCGCTGAAAGGGCTTCTCAAGTGCGGCAACTGCCACAGGACATTGAGCCGGGTCCACAGCAGTGCCGGATATTATTACTACCGATGCACCAAGAGCAGGACGGACGAGAACAGCGATTGCCCGAAAGGGAAACTGTTCACTGAGAAAGAGATCGAGGGCATTGTGTTCCGGGCGATTATGCAGATGCTGGCGATGTGCCAGGAGCAGAGAAAGCAGAAGTCCTCCCTGACGCTGACCCGCAAGGAGCGTATCGCAGCCTGTGTCGCAGAGCTTCAAAGGCTGGAGCAACAGCAGGAACGGTACAAGCAGGAGAAGTTTAGGGTCTATGAGAATTTCAGTGGCGGAACACTGACAAAGGACGCCTATCTGAAACAGCGGGAGGAGATCGACAGCAAACTCGCCGCCGTCAAAGTTGAACAGGAGGCACAGGAACAGCTTTTATCTGGACTGGAGCGGCAGGCTTTTCAGGATAAGGAGCAGGAGGAGGATGTGTTCAATTCCTTTGCCGGGGCAACGGAATTGACGGCGGAAATGGCGGGGACATTCATCAAGGAAGTTC
>CAMWTG010000350.1 GCA_947177115.1 uncultured Clostridia bacterium | reverse complement strand
CCCCTACACAGATCCTGCCATTCCGGTGGCTGTCTGCCTCAAAAATTGATTTCCGTGCCAAAAACCGCAGGGGGATCCGTTCGATGGAAATGTGTACAAAATTGCGGGATTTGTGTAGCCCGCCCCTGCGGGACAAAGCGGATGCCAACGGCTGCTATAAAGGACCGCCGCCTTTCGGGAAGGCTCCCGAAAGGCGGCGGCGCGGTCATACGCGTTTATACGTGGTAGCAGCCCCCGCCGATGAACTCCCGCATGAGGGAGGTCTTGGGGACATCGTCCGCGGGGATGGGCAGGAAGTAGTTCAGGAATTTCAGCAGCCGCTTGGCCTCGATGTACTCCTCGCTGTCCCGGGGGACGCCGAAGAGCAGCGGCTGCACGTAGGGCTTCAGCAGAGCCGTTTCATAGATCAGGGCCGAGTTGAAGATCACGTCCGCGCTGTCCTGGAAGGGGAAGATGTTGTTCTCTTCGCCCCGCCGGACGGAGGGCCACATTTTGATGGTGGCCTGAGCGCTGTAGCCCCGGGTCCGGGCGTCCCGTTCGATCCGCCGCAGGAGGCGGGCATCGGTGGTGGGGATGCGGTTGTGGTCATCGATGTTCAGCGTGGTGAGGCAGCTGATGTAGATCTTGTATTTGCTCTCTTTGGGCAGAGAGTGGGTGAATTGGTCGTTGAGGCAGTGGATGCCCTCAATGACCAGCACGTCTCCCTCTCCCAGGGTGAGGAAATTGCCGTTATATTCCCGGGCGCCCTTCTTGAAGTTGAAGGAGGGGATCTCCACGGTCTCCCCGTTCAGCAGCCGGACCATGTCGGCGTTGAACTGCTCCACGTCCATGGCTCCCAGGCCCTCAAAATCGTACTGGCCGTTTTCATCCCGGGGGGTGTCCTCCCGGTTTTTGAAATAGTTGTCCGTGGCGATGGCGTGGGGGTGCAGGCCGCAGGCCCGCAGCTGGGTGGACAGCCGGTGGGAGAAGGTGGTCTTGCCGGAGGAGGAGGGGCCCGCGATCATGACGAAGCGGACGTCCTTCCGGGAGGCGATCTCTGCGGCGATATCGCCGATCTTCTTCTCCATAACGGCCTCGTGGGCCAGGATCAGGGGCGTGGCGCCGCCCTGGGAGATGGTGGTGTTCAGCTCCGCCACATTGGAGGCGTGCAGCGCCTCGAAGCGCAGCGTGGAGTCGTAGAGCTCCCGGAAGACCTTCCGGGAGGGCCGGAACTCGCCCAGATGATGGGGATCTTTCTGCGTGGGCAGGCGCAGGACAAAGCCGTTTTCAAACAATTCCAGGCCAAAGCATCTGATATAGCCGGTGTCCGGCGCCATATAGCCGTAGAAGTAGTCCACAAAGCCGTCCAGGGAGTAGACGTTGACGTTGGAGTTGATCCGGAAACTGAAGAGCTGGGCCTTGTGGATCAGCCCGGCCCGATGGAACAATTCCATGGCGTCATCGGTGTTGATAGACCGCTTTTCGATGGGGACGGCGGCATCGGACAGCTCCCGCATCCGGGCCTCCACCCGCTCCAGCAGCTGCCGGTCCAGGGTGAAATTGCCGCGGGCCAGCAGGAAGAGGGCGCTGCTGAGAGAGTACTCCACGGTGATGCGCTCCACATTCTCCCGGCCCGCCACATCGTAGAACGCCTTCAGCATCAGGAAGACCGCGCTGCGCTCATAGGTCTGGATGCCGGGCTTGTCCTGGGCGGTGATCATTTTCAGCGAGCAGTCCCGGTCCAGCGCCTTGTGGAGCTCGCACAGCTTTCCGTCCCGGTTGACCAGCAGAATATCACAGGGGAACCGGTCCTGGAAATCTGCCGCGACCGCCCGGTAAGTCGTTCCCCGGGGGTAAACGTGCTCCTCGCCGTCCACAATGACCCGTATCATTTCTTTCTCGTTCATAAAATGGCCTCCTCTATATGTGATTGTCCCGCCCGGAAGACGGGCCGCCGGGGTCCCTGGATGTCTGTTCTTATCATACACCGTTTTGGGGAAAAATTCAAGGACGGGAATCCGGCGGTCCGGGAAATCCGTTTTGCAGCGCACGATCCCATATTGGTAGGGCCCGATGTCCTCATCGGGCCGTTTTAAGAGCAGATTGGCAGTTCCGGCAAGACGGGCCGATGGGGACATCGGCCCCTACAAGGCCGTTCTAAGCAAAAGTGGATTTCCGTGGGGGCAAAACACGGAAATCCATTTTCATGGTATTGTCCCGCAGGGGCGGGTATCATGTCATCTGTCCGTTCCTGACAGAAGATGCCCGTGGCCAGGCGGATAGCATCCGCCTCTACACAAATTTCGCAAATTTGCAGGTATTTCCATAAAATAGCGTCCCTGTCCGATTGCCAAATTCCCGCCCCTGTTTTTTCGCGGCGGGTCAGATATACCAGTCGCCGTCTCCCATGGGCCGCACGTCCGCCAGAGGCGCCGGCGCGTGGACGCTGGGCAGCCAGGAGAGGACGTCCCCCTCCCGGCGCAGGGTCCCGGTTTCCAGCAGAGCCTGGACCAGCGGAGGGGGCAGGGTGTCGAAGCCTGCCTCGGGCCGGCTGCCGCAGAGGGGGGCCAGCAGCCGGAAAATGTCCGGGAACAGAGCCTCCAGCTCCTGAGATATATAGAGGACGCCTTCAGCCCGATTGGCCCGGTAGGGCCGGCGGCACTGCCGCCGGGGAGTCATGGCCGCTTCGCACCGCAGCGGGCGGGCGCAGGGCAGC
>CAMWTG010000349.1 GCA_947177115.1 uncultured Clostridia bacterium | reverse complement strand
GGGTAGCCGCAGAAGTCCGGCGCATCTGGGTGCGCACCATCGTCAGAACAAACCAACCAGGTCGTAGCGCAAACAAAACAAACACATGCCAGGGATTCTCAAGGGACTGAAAGTCCCTTGAGGGTGCTTTTGCTTCTTTTCGCACAAGCGAAAAGAAGGCCCCGCCCCGGCGAGGGGCGAATCTAAAACAAGATTAACAGCCGGGCCGCCGCGCAGCGGCGGCAAACAAATCAATCCCTAAATACGATCCCGTTCTCATCTGCGGACTCAATGACCGCCAGCGCATGGTAATTGAGCCCCATCTCCCGCAGTCTGTCGCCGCCGCCCTGGAACCCTTTCTCCACGGCAATGCCGATACCCTTCAGCTCGGCCCCCGCCTGCTCGACCAAATCGCACAGTCCACGGACCGCCTCGCCATTGGCCATAAAATCGTCCACAATGAGCACCTTGTCTTCAGCCGTCAGCCACTCCTTGCTGAGGATCTGGGTGACTTTCTTTTTATAAGTATAGGAAAAGATCTCGCTCTGGTACAGACCGCCCTCAATATTGTCGCTCTTGGCCTTCTTGGCAAAGATCATCGGCACACCGTACCTCTGGGCGCAGATGGCCGCCAGCGCGATCCCGCTGGCCTCCGCAGTAAGAACCATGGTAATGTCCTTGGTATCAAAGTACTTCGCAAACTCGTCCGCAATGTGCTCCATCAGCTTTATGTCTACCCGATGGTTAAGGAATCCGTCCACCTTGATAATATTTCCGGGCAGAACCTTGCCCTCCTTGCGAATACGCTCCTGTAACTCCAGCATTGTCCGTTCCGTCCTTTCATAAATTTAAACGCGTTCCGTGCATTCTGCACCTGTTAGACTTATTATGCCAAGAAACCCGCCTGCTGACAAGTGGGGAAATGGACAAACTTGCACTTTTTTGTCTGTCACTTTCCAACAGAACCACCTCAAAACCACAGCTGCCTCCAGAACCGCTTGTGCTTTTTTCATCCGTTCTTCCAAAAACATCCGGGAAATTATTAAAATTTTATGAAGAAATTTCTTTTATCCCCATTGCTTTTACAAAAAAACCTGATATACTATTTTAGTATCTGTGATTATGCCCACTGATTGCCGTGTTTTTCGGTATGAAGTGTTCCGGCCTGGGTAAACTGTACCTGATAGGCCCTTATACTGCGGCCGCTCCCGGCCGATCTCCTGCCGGTAGAAGCGCAGCCGCCTCCATATGAATAATGAAGAGGTGCGATTCTTTGACTAAGTATATTGTCGAGGGTGGACGGCCCTTGTTTGGCGAGATCCATATCAGCGGCGCGAAAAACGCTGCCGTTGCCATTATTCCCGCAGCCCTGATGGTCAGCGGCCCCTGCCGCATTGAAAATATGCCCCAGATCAGCGATGTGGCGCTGCTGCTGGGCATTTTGCAGGACCTTGGCGCGAAAGTGCGTTATGTTAACCCACACACCGTGGAGATCGACAGCTCCCACCTGCGCAATGGGCGGGTGCCTTACGAGTCCGCGCGGCGCTGCCGGGCCTCCTATTATATGCTGGGCGCCCTGCTGGGCCGGTTCGGTTCGGCGGATGTGGCCCTGCCCGGGGGCTGCGATTTCGGCAGCACCCGGCCCATCGACCAGCACCTGAAAGGATTCCGCGCCCTGGGGGCCCATGTGGACACCCAGAGCGGATTTGTTATGGCCGAAGCCGCCGGAGGGCGGGTGAAGGGAGCCAGCATCTTCTTTGATAAGGTTTCCGTGGGGGCCACTATTAATATCATGCTGGCCGCCGCCATGGCCGATGGCATGACTGTGATTGAAAACGCCGCCAAGGAGCCCCATATTGTGGATGTGGCCAACTTCCTCAACTCCATGGGGGCCAACATTATGGGGGCGGGCACCGATGTCATTAAGGTACGGGGGGTCAGCCGCCTCCGGGGCGGCAGCTACTCCATCATCCCGGACCAGATCGAGGCGGGCACCTATATGGCCGCCGTAGCGGCCTGCGGCGGCGAGGTAAAGCTGTGCAGCATCATTCCCAAGCACATGGACTGCATTTCCGCCAAGATGGCGGAAATGGGGGTGGAGATCCACGAGGTGGATGACAGCCTGGTAGTCAGCCGCATTGGGCCTCTGACCCGAGCCAACATCAAGACCATGCCTTATCCTGGTTTCCCCACGGACATGCAGCCTCAGGTGGCAGTGGCCCTCTGTCTGGCCCGCGGTACTAGTATTATTACCGACAGCGTATGGAATACTCGTTTCCGCTACACGGATGAATTCAAGCGCATGGGGGCCCAGATCCAGGTGGACGGCAATCTGGCGATCATCGAGGGCGTAGAGCGCCTGACGGGGGCCCAGCTGGAGGCATGCGACCTGCGGGCGGGAGCGGCCATGCTGATTGCCGCCCTGGCGGCCCACGGCATCAGCGAGATCACCAACGTCCAGTACATCGAAAGGGGCTATGAGGACGTGATCGGCAAGATCCGGGGCGTAGGCGGACGGATCAAGGCTGTGGAGGTCCCGGAGGAGGAGCCGGTCATCAGCAGCGTAGGGTGATTTTTTGCCATCCTCGAAAACGGGAGGGTTTTCGAGGATGGTTTATTGTGTTTGAATGGGGATCCAGCTTTTGCGGCCCTTCGGGCCGCTCTGAATGGTTTCTATTCGATAGCCCGGGACCTGCGCGGCCCCGGACTCCGCGCCTACTTTTCG
>CAMWTG010000348.1 GCA_947177115.1 uncultured Clostridia bacterium | reverse complement strand
ATCAGGAACTGATCAACTGGGTGGTGGCCGAAATCTACGAGCCCTTCCTGTATGAGGAGAGCATCAAGGCCAACGACGAGGCCCTTCAGACCATGAAGGACGCCGGTCTGGAAGTGATCGACTTCACCCCCGAGGACCTGGCCAAGATGCGCGAGGCCGCCCAGCCCGCCTATGACCTGATCCGCCAGACCGTGGGCGACGAGCCCATGGAGCTGATCGCCCAGGCCCAGGCCGCCGCCGCGGGCTGAGCAGAGACACAGGAGGTTCCCTTATGGAAGCAATCGCATATCCCGGCTATGAATGGCATTTGAACCAGTATCAGATCATCGCCACCGGCACCCCCGAGGAACAGGAGGCGGCCCGGCTGGCCCAGCGGAGGTCCATCAGCGAATATACCAGGCCCGAGGGCCTGGGGATGGAGGACCGCACCATCTCCGGCGGAGACGGTCAGGACATGACCATCCGTATCTATACCCCCGCCGGCCTGCCGGAAAACGCCCCCATCGTCATGGATATCCACGGCGGCGGCTTTGTGGGGGGCAATCTGGACATTGACAACTACCGCTGCATCGCCCTGGCCACCGGCACCCCCGCCATCGTGGTCAGCGTGGATTACCGGCTGGCCGCCCCCGGCGGCGTCCACTTCCCCCAGCCCCTGATGGACTGCTATGCCGCCCTGAACTGGCTGGGGGAGCACGGCGGCGAGCTGGGGGGCGACCCCAAACGCATCGCCCTCCACGGCACCAGCGCCGGGGCCAACCTGTGCGCCGCATTGGCCCTGTACGTCCGGGACCACGGCGGACCGGACCTGTCCCTGGTGGTGCTCAACTGTCCCGTGCTCAGCATGGAAAACACCTTCTCCAAACGGCAGTACCCCCAGTTCGCTCTGGGCGCCCCCGTGAAGCGGGAAGGGGTGGAGTGCATCTACCTGGGCGGCTTTGACGGCTCTGTCCCCAGCTACTACGCCTTCCCCAACTACTGCACCGATCTGGAGGGCCTGCCTCCCCACTACATCGTGGTGGGCGAGTACGACACCCTGCGGGATGACGGAGTGAACTACGCTGTCCGCCTGCTCCAGACCGGTGTCCCCTGCGAGATGGTGGTGGCGCCCCGGGTGGGCCACGGCTTCTGCGTGGTGGACCACCCCCTGACCCACTGGGTCCACAAGGGAATCTGCGGCTCCCTGCGCCGGGAGTTCGGCATGGAGATCGTCGAATTTTAACCAAACGGCCGGGCCGGGCGTTTGCCGCGGCCCGGCCGTTTCCCGTTTTGACATGAAGTCCCCAGCACAGTATAATGAATATACAGATCCATTTATTTTGGAAAGGGGAACATCATGTTAAATCGAGAGTATGAGTATGTCTCCGCTATTGCCCGGGAGGGGACTTTGTCCGGCGCGGCGGTGCAGCTGGGAGTCTCTCAGCCCGCCCTGACCCGCTTTTTGCAGAAGGAGGAGGGGGAGCTGGGCACCGCCATTTTCCAGCGCATCGACAACCGGATGGTGCTCACCTACGCCGGAGAGTGTTATCTGGAGCACATCAAGCAGATCTTCGCCATCCAGGCCCACATGCGGGCTGTCCTGGACGATATCGCCCGGATGGACCGGGGGCGGCTGCGCATGGGAATCACCGGCATCCGCCGGCCCTTTACCATTTTTTCGGTTATCCCCCAGTTCAAGCGGAAGTACCCCAACATCGACCTGACCCTGAACGAGTTTGCCAGCGACAAGCTGGAGGAGATGCTGGAGGGGCTGGAGCTGGACTGCATCGCGGTGAACGTGACCAAAAAACGGGACTGCTTTGAGTACCTGCCCATCGCCCGGGAGGCCTATGTGCTGGCGGTGCATAAAGACCACCCGCTTCTTCAGGCTGCGGAGCGCTCGGACCACTTCAAATACCCCGTTATCCGCCCCGGCCAGCTGGAGGGCTGTTCCTTCATTATGCTGGGCAAGGCCCACCGCATCCGCCAGTTTGCCGACAGCGTTCTGGAGAGCGGCCGGATCAGTTACTCGACCTCCATGCAGTCCCTCACCCTGGACGGGGCGCTGGAGGCGGTGGCCAACAATCTGGGCTGCACGTTTACGCCGGAGGTCCTGCTCTCCTATATCCGGGGTTCCCGAAATATCCGCTATCTCTCTCTGGATATGCCGGGCACGGGATATGATTTCAGCCTGCTCTACCGAAAGGGGGCCTATCTGCCCCCCAGCACCGAGGATTTTCTGACCATGTTCCGGGACGCGTTTCGGAACCAGAGCGGGAACGAGGTCTACTATGAATGATTACCTGACCGCTCCCCACCGGGACGGGGACCTGGACGTGTCCGATATTCCCCGGAAACGGCTGGGCCTGCGCTACACCGCCCCGGACGGAAGCATGCGCCACTTCGATCTCTACTACCCCGAACGGGGGGAGGGCCCCTTTCCGTTGATTGTCAATATCTCCGGCGGCGGGTGGTACTACGGCCATCCCTCCTCCATCCACCTGGGCCGCGCGGTTCATACCGCCACAGCCCGGGGCTATGCCCTGGCCAGCATTGCCTGCACCAGCAGCCGGGAGAAAAAATTTCCTTATCAGGTCCAGGAGGTCCGCTGTGTCCTGCGCCATCTGCGGGCGCACGCCAGGGAGCTTGCTCTGGACCCGGGGTTTTTCGCCCTGTGGAGCTCCTCCTCTGGAGCACATCTGGCCCTCCTGGCTGCGTTGACCCCCAA
>CAMWTG010000347.1 GCA_947177115.1 uncultured Clostridia bacterium | reverse complement strand
ACATCGGCCCCTACGGGGGAGGTGTACCGGAGGCGGTCGTGGGCGGCGCGCCGGGGTCGTTGCGCCCTACGCAATGCCGGTGGTTCGCGGGCGGCGGGTAGAGGCGGGCGAGCAATGCTCGCCCCTACACCAGTTGTGGGCAGACGAGGAGATCATCGATTGTCCACCCCGGGAGATCCAGCGCGTGTGACGGTAGGGGCCGGGCCGACATCCTGAAATAGACGCAGGGCAGGCGAAACCGCGCCGGAAGTTCAACAGGCCGGACGGACTGCATGATCAGCGCAAAAAACAAATTCCCCCGTAATAGTAAGGGATTCTTAAACCGTCAGGTTTAAGTGTGCTTTTGCTTCTTTTCGCACAAGCGAAAAGAAGGCCCCGCGCCGGCGAGGCGCGAATCTATAATAAGACAGGCACTAAGGCCGCCGCACAGCGGCGGCACAGAAAAGAGGTACGACTATGGCAAGCAACCGTATAGGCCGCATCAACGAAGAGATCCAAAGAGAATTGGCAAATCTCCTGCGGACGGTAAAGGACCCCCGCCTCCATGGCGGGCTGGTCACGATCACCCACGTGGATACAACAAACGACCTGCGCTATGCAAAGATCTATATCAGCGCCCTGAACAAGGAAGACGAAAAGGACATGATGAAGGGGTTGAAATCCGCCTCCGGCTACCTGCGCAGGGAGCTGGGAGCCGCCCTGCGGCTCCGCTACACCCCCGAGCTCCAGTTCGTGGCGGACGACTCCATCCAGCAGGGGGCTCATATCCTGGAGATGCTCCGGGACCCCAACGTGGTCAAGCCCGCCAATCCCGCCAATGAACACATTATCCTGGAGGATGAGAAATGAGCCGCCTTACCCCGAAAGAAGCCGCCGCCCTGCTGCGGCAGAAGGATAGCATCCTGATCTTGACCCACCGCCGCCCCGATGGGGACACCACCGGCTGCGCCGTTGGCCTATGCCTGGCCCTGCGGCAGCTGGGCAAATCTGCGTATCTGCTGAAAAATCCGGATATTACAGAGATAAACGCCGTCTATGCCGGACCCTGCTGGGCCCCGGCGGATTTTGTGCCGGATTTCGTGGTGTCGGTGGATATCGCGGCAAAAAGCCTGTTTTTCCCCGAGGCGGAGAAATACTTTGACCGGATCGGCCTGGCGGTGGACCACCACCCCTCCTTCGAGGGCTTCGGCGAGGCGCAGTGCGTGGACGCCTCCCGGGCGGCCTGCGGGGAGATCGTCTATGAGATCTGCCGGGAGCTGGGGGAGATCTCCCCGGAAACCGCCCTGCCCCTGTATGCCGCCGTGGCTACGGATACGGGGTGCTTTGTCTACGCGAATACGACCGCCAATACCCACCGGGTAGCGGCGGCGCTGCTGGAGACCGGAATCGACTATTTTGCCGTGAACAAGCGCCATTTCCGCACCAAGACCCGCAGGCGCATCGCCGTGGAGGCGGAGCTGCTGGGGGGCGCGGAATTCTTCCATGAGGACCGGGGGGTGTTCCTTACGGCCCCTCTGGAGATGATGGAGCGCATTGGCGCGGATGAGAACGATATGGAGGATATCTCCTCCCTGGCGGGGATCATCGAGGGCGTGGACTGCGGCGCGGTGCTGCGGGAGCTGAAGCCGGGCAAGTGGAAGCTGAGCCTGCGTACCGGGGCCAACGGCCGGGTGAACGCGACCGATGCCTGCACACTGCTGGGCGGCGGCGGACACGCCATGGCCGCCGGAGCTTCCCTGGAGGGGACGCTGGAAGAGGTGAAGGCGATGGTCCTGACGGCGGTGGATCGGGTGAAACGGGACTGACGGGCGGAAAATATTGTTGTCATATCGCGTTGGGTGTGGTAAGATGAGTGAAACAGGAGAGAGGATCGAAGAGAACTATGGATAATCACATCTTCCGCAGCGCCGCCTTGGGATTCAACCGTCAGGACGTGATGGAGTACATCGAGAAGACCCAGAGAGAGTCGGAAACCGCCGCCGCCGCGCTGTCCAAGCAGCTGGATGAAGCACTGGAGGAACTGGCCGCACTGCGCAGCCAGTTGGAAGACCGTTCTGATCATGTAGAGCGTCTGGCCCAGGAGCTGGAAGAGCGCCGGCAGCAGTACGAGGAGGAGAAAACTCATCGGGAGGAGCTGGCTCAGGAAAACGTCCGGCAGGACGAGACGATCCGGACGCTGACAGCGGAGCGGGACCGTCTGAGCGGACAGGTGGACCGTCTGTCCAGTCAGAGCGAGTCCCTGCGGCAGGAAAAGGAGAAACTGGCGCAGCTGGAGCTGGACGCGCACCGCCGGGCTGATGAGCTCCTGGCACAGACCCAGGAGGAGGCCGAGCGGCGTCTCTCTGAGGCGCAGAGCCGGGCGGAAGGGCTCATCAGCGCCGCTAATGCTCAGGCGGCAGATACTGTTGCCCAGGCACAGGAACAGCGGGAGCAGCTGCTGCAGGAAACGGAGGCGCAGATTGAGCGTTCCGTCCAACAGTGCGGCGAGCTGTTCGATGCCTGTGAGCGGATTACAAGCCATATTACCAGTGAGCTGCGGAAGTTGGACGTGGCTAATACCCAGCTGCCTATTGGTCTGGGAAGTCTGAAAAGTGGGCTGGCAGAGCTGCGGGAAAAGGCGAGAGAACGCTGATGCGCTCCGGCGTTCTCTTGTTTGGGAGTGTCCAAACTAAAGATATTATGCTATAATAAGGAATTATGAGAATACA
>CAMWTG010000346.1 GCA_947177115.1 uncultured Clostridia bacterium | reverse complement strand
TGGTAGGGCAGATCACAAGCGGCGGCAACCTTCATATTGCTATCTGGCAATGCGCCGGATATACGGTGCTGCTGTGCTTCTCCCTGTTTAAGACCGGCGCAGTCAGCAAGTCGATTTTTAACGCCCATTAAAACTTTATATCCAGAATAACAAGGAGGAATTTGTACTAAATGGATAAAAACAAGCCCCCCGAAACTGGCACAGCGGTTCCTAATCTGCCGGGAGTAGATGTAAAAATCTTTCTGCCCAAAGACCCGGAGAAGGACCATGGCAAGCTGCTGGGCTTTGCCAGCGTGAATCTGGGCGGTGTGTTCGCCGTCAACAACATCCGTATCTACACTTCGGATAAGGGGCCGTTTGTCTCCATGCCCAGCACGAAAGGCAGGGACGATAAGTATCACGACATCTGCTGCCCCACCACCAAGGAGATGCGGGAAGCCCTTCATGGCGCTATCCTGGGGGCCTATCAGAAGGAAGTGGAGCGCCCTTCTGTGCGCGGCGCAATCAAGGATGCAGCAAAAGAGGCGGCATCCCGCCCACCCCAGGAACAGCAGGTGAAGCGGGCAGCGGACAAAGGGGAACGGTGATATGCTGTTCCTGGTCCCTGTTTCCCTAAAGGACGCCAACGCTTTCGTTGCGGAGCATCACCGTCACCACAAGCCCACCAGAGGCCATAAGTTTTCCATCGGCTGTGCGGTGGAGGGGCGGCTGGTGGGCGTTGCTATTGTTGGCCGTCCGGTGAGCCGCTATCTGGATGATGGCCTGACACTGGAAGTCAATCGTCTTTGCACCACAGGGGAACAGAACGCTTGCAGTATGCTCTACGGCACGGCGGCACGGGCGGCAAAAGCCATGGGCTACCGAAAGATCATCACCTACACGCTGAACAGCGAACCGGGGACCAGCCTCCGGGCCGTTGGCTGGACGTGCGCGGGACCTGCTGGCGGCGAACGCTGGACGGGTCAGCGCCGCCCCGCTGTTGACCTCTACCCCGCGCAAATGAAGCTGCGGTATGAGAAATTGCTATAAGGAAGGAAGTGTGCAATGGACGCAGAAAAATTGAATCAGGCATTGTATGACAAAATGGCGGCGGAGCAGGAGCGGTTTAAGCACAATCTGTTGGGTATGTCCCCGGAGGAAGTGCTGGACCATGCCTATGAGTATGCCATGCGTCAGGACATTTTGATGGAGATGGAAGAATTGGACCTCTCCGCACCGGAGGCTGCGGCACTGCTGGAATCCCCATTTCCGCTGGCAGATGTTTACAGCGATTTCCGTGAGCGGGAGGGCCATATGGACCTTGTACGGGAGTGTATTGAAACGCTGGCTTACAGTTTGCTGGAAACCCAGCGAGAAAAGACCCGTGCGATTCCTCTTTATCAACAGTCTGGCGAATATGCCAGAGAACACGGGGAGCTGGATGCTTTCCGTGCTTCGCGTAAAGCGAATGAGGCTTGCAAAGAGGCCATAGAAGCTACGATTCGGGACGGTTTCGATGGAATGTACCTCAATGCGGATGTGAAGGGAGTGCTGGCAGAGTTCGGCTCGGAGCGAGTAAGCTATGTGCTGGCCGCTACGCTCCAAAGCAAAACGTGGGATCAGCGATTTTCTCGCCACAATCAGGCGTGGGCGGCGGCGGTTCCTATAGTTGAAGCGGAAGATCGCCGCTACTCTTACCTTGTCAACAGCCATCCCGCGCTGTTGGACGGCTTTGTCAATATGGCTCGGAAGGAAATGGACGCTATGCGGGAGCAGCCGGAGCAGAAGCCCTCCATTAAGGCCCAGCTTGCGGCAAAGCCCGTCCCCGGCGACCAGCTTACTACGAAACCAAAAGATCGGGAGGTGAGATAATTGCCCTTTGTCCCTGTCCCGAAGGACCTCACCAGAGTAAAAACGAAGGTAGCCTTCAACCTGACCCAGCGCCAGCTCATTTGCTTCGGCGCGGGCGGTCTGATTGGCGTACCCACCTACATCCTCACACGGAGCGGCATCGGGAACGAAGCGGCGGCATTGCTGATGATCGGCCTGATGCTGCCCTTTTTCCTGTTCGGTATCTATGAAAAGGACGGCCAGCCGTTGGAGAAGGTGCTGGGCCACTTCATCCGGGCGCAGTTCCTCTCCCCCAAGGTCCGCCCGTACCGGACTGAAAATATGTACGCCGCCCTGGAGCGGATGAATCACAATGAAAAGGAGGTACACGCGATTGCAAAAACAGCAGGCAAAACAGGTAAAAAATCTGCAAGCCGCAAAAAGACAGCACAAAAAAGACAAGGCTGACCTGCGCGACACCATCCGCCTGACCCCGGACGCCAAGCTGACCGGGCAGCAGAAGCGGCGGCTGTCCGCGTCCGTTCAGAAGGCCAAGCGGGACGGCAAAATCCCCCACACCGCCCAGCAGACCATTCCCTACCGGGAGATGTGCCGGGACGGTATCTGCATTGTGTCGGAGCGGTATTTCACCAAGCAGGTGCAATTCTACGACATTAACTATCAGTTGGCGCAGAACGAGGACAAGAACCTGATCTTTGAGAATTGGTGCGATTTTCTCAACTATTTTGATTCTTCCATCCGGGTCCAGTTCTCTTTCCTCAACCAGCCCGCCGATATGGAGGAACAGCGCCAGTCCATCCACATCCCCGACCAGAGGGACGCTTTCAACTCCATCCGGGAGGAATACTCGGATATGCTGAAAGGCCAGCTCTCCAAGGGCAACAACGGC
>CAMWTG010000345.1 GCA_947177115.1 uncultured Clostridia bacterium | reverse complement strand
CTTTAATGCCTCTGCATAGAAACTCTCAGTACTGCTGGCCTGCTTCAATGATGTGGATGAAGCGAGGTGTGTGGAAAAGCTGCGGACCTTTGCCCGGACGCATAAAACAGTGCCGGCCTGGCTGGGGTCTGTCGGGATGTTTACCGACACCAGGACCATCTTCCTCTCTCCCGTCATGACCAGGAGCATGTACCAGCTGCAGGGCGAACTGCACGAACATTTGAAGGAATTTGATACCGGGGGCTGGGCATGGTACCGTCCGGAAAACTGGGTGCCGCACTGCACGGTGGCGCTTACAAAGGAGGATGACGGCGAGGCATTTTACCGGGCAAGCGATCTTGTGTTGCGTGAATTTGAAAAGATGAGCGGGGAATTTACGGCGATAGGGTTAGTCAAAGTTACGTTTCCCGTGGAGGAACTGTATACGGCGGAATTGAGCCGGTAAGGAAAATGGAATATTGTTTCAAACGATTAGACGAAAGCGCGTCTGCTATTATCAAAGAACTGTTTGTCACCGTTTTTACGGGCGAGCCGTGGAATGATGATTGGTCAGATGAGAAGCAATTGGATCTATACATTCATGATCTCATCGGGCAAAGCAATTCCCTAACCTTCGGGCTGTACGAGGAAGGCGAACTGGCCGGTGTATCCATGGGGCGCACAAAGCACTGGTACACCGGAACGGAATATTGCATTGATGAGCTGTGCATCCGCACCGCAAGACAAGGAGCAGGTCTGGGCAGGCGGTTTGTGCAGGAAATGGAAAAAGCCTGTAAAGAGTTGGGGGTGACCCATATCTTTCTGTTGACGGAGAACAATGTGCCTGCATTCGAATTTTACAAAAAACTGGACTTTTATCAGCTGGAACACAACGTGGCGTTTGCCAAGAAGCTATGAATATTGGTAGAATGTTAACTAGTTAACTATAAGATTTGATTTATCCGTAAATTGAAACATTTTTCTGAAAGGGATGAACAAAAGATGATCAATATGATTCAAAACGCCAAGGACCAGGTCCTTGACCTGACGCAGAAAGCATATCAGGCAGCGGTCTCCGCCGGACAGCTCCCAGGGGACGTATCCGTCCGGGCCGGGGTGGAGATCCCCAAGGACACCGCCAACGGCGACTACACTACCACCTTCGCCCTGGCCGCCGCCAAGGCCATGCACAAGAGCCCTAGGGAGATCGCGGGTATCCTGCTGTCCCACATGGACCTGACCGGCAGCTATTTCGCCTCCGCCGAGATCGCCGGGGCGGGGTTCCTCAACTTCCGCCTCAGCCCCGCGTGGTACGCCGGGGTCCTCTCCGCTGTGGAGAGCGAGGGCGCGGACTATGGGCGCTCCGATGCGCTGAAGGGGCAGAAGATCATGGTGGAGTTCGTCTCCGCCAACCCCACCGGCCCCATGCACATGGGCAACGCCCGGGGCGGCGTGCTGGGGGACACCTTAGCCGCCGTGCTGGAGGCCAACGGGGCCCAGGTCTGGCGGGAATTCTACGTCAATGATGCCGGCAACCAGATTGAAAAATTCGCCAATTCCCTGGAGGCCCGCTATCTGCAGATCCTCCTGGGCGAGGATGCGGTGACCTTCCCCGAAGACGGCTACCACGGCGATGACATCAAGGAGCTGGCCCAGGCGTTCTATGAGGTCCACGGTGGCAGCTTCAAGGACACGCCCACGGAGGAGCGCCACGCCGCCCTGGCGAAGTTCGGCCTGGAGCGCAACATTCCCAAGATGCAGAGCGACCTGCGCCGCTACAAGATCGAGTACGACCAGTGGTTCTTTGAATCCGAGCTGCACAACACCGGCTATGTCGCCGAGACGGTGGACAAGCTCACCGCCGCCGGGTATACCTATGAAAAGGAAGGCGCCCTGTGGCTGGCCACCAGCCGCATTCTGGAGGAAAACGCCCGGAAGGCCGGTAAAAGCGAGAAAGATATCGCCAAGCTGGATCTGAAGGACGATGTCCTCCGCCGCGCCAACGGCTTCTACACCTACTTCGCCGCCGACATTGCCTACCACCGCAACAAGTTCGAGAAGCGTGGCTTTGACAAGGTCATCAACATCTGGGGCGCGGACCACCACGGCCACGTTGCCCGTCTGAAGGGGGCCATGGATGCCCTTGGTCTGGACGGAGCGAACCGTCTGGATATCGTCCTCATGCAGCTGGTGAAGCTCCTCCGGGACGGTGAGATCGTCAAGATGAGCAAGCGCACCGGCAAGGCCATCTCCCTCACCGATCTGCTGGACGAGGTCCCCGTGGACGCCGCCCGCTGGTTCTTCAACGCCAAGCCCGACACCCAGATGGACTTTGACTTGGGCCTTGCCGTCCGCGAGGACAGTGAGAACCCCATCTACTACGTGGAGTATGCCCACGCCCGCATTTGCAGCCTTCTCCGCAACTTGGCCGCTGAGGGGCACGAGATCCCCGCTGCCGCCGGTGTGGACGCCGCCCTCCTCTCCCACGAGACGGAGACCGCCCTTATTAAGCAGCTGTCCCTTTTCTGCGAGGAGCTGCGCCTTGCCGCCCGCGACTACGACCCCAGCCACCTCAACCGCTATCTGGTGGATCTGGCCGGGTGTTTCCACCGCTTCTACACCGCCTGCCGCATCAAGGGCGAAGAGCCCGCTCTCCTTGCCGCCCGTCTCAAGCTGGCTGACGAGACCCGCAGCGTGCTGAAAAACGGCCTGGCCCTCCTGGGCGTGGAGGCGCCGGAGCGAATGTAGAGAAGA
>CAMWTG010000344.1 GCA_947177115.1 uncultured Clostridia bacterium | reverse complement strand
GCGGATCTCCCTGCAGAGAAGTTCCACCAGCCTGTCCTTTACGCCGCTGTGGCAGAGGACATAGTCCGGGGCTACGCAGGTCTGGCCGCAGTTGAGATATTTGCCAAAGACGATCCGTCTGGCGGCCAGGGGCAGTTTGGCGGTCTCATCCACGATGCAGGGGCTCTTTCCCCCCAGCTCCAGCACCGCCGGGGTGAGATGCTCCGCCGTGTGGCGCAGGACCTCCCGGCCCACGCTCTGGCTGCCGGTGAAAAAGACGAAGTCAAATTTTTCCTCCAGCAGCGCGGCGTTCTCCCGCCGCCCGCCGGTAATCACCGCCACATACTCCCGCGGAAAACACTCCTCCAGGATCCTGACGATCACGGCGCTGCTGGCCGGGGCATAGGCGCTTGGCTTGACCACCGCCGTGTTCCCGGCGGCAATGGCATCGGCCAGAGGATCCAGGGTCAGCAGCAGCGGATAGTTCCAGGGGCTCATGATCAGGGTCGTGCCGTAAGGGGACGGCTTCTGATAGCTTCGGGCGGCAAACTGGGCCAGGGGGGTGTGGACGGTCCTCTCCCCCGCCAATCCGTCCACATCCCGGCGCATATAGCTGATCTCACCCCGGACCAATCCAGTTCCTCACATTAATCTATAATAGACGCTCTTCCCCAGGTCGGCAGCCAGGGCTTTCCCGATCTCTTCCTCCCGGCGGTCCACCGCATCCCGCAGCTTTCTGAGCATCGCCTTCCGGAAAGACACCGGCAGCGTTGCGCCGGTCTGAAAAAATCTGCGTTGACTCTCTACGAGCTCATGGATATTCATGGACGCCGTCCTCCTTCTTCCGCCTTTTTATAAAATTCCGCCAGTTCCGCCGCATCCATCAGCCGGGGCACGGGGTAGAGGGGATTTGCCTCCCGGGCGGCGTGGGCGGCCATGACGGGGATATCCTCCCGCCGGATGTCCATCAGCTTTTCCGGGATGTCCAGCCGCCGGTTAAGGTCCCGGACGGCGGCAATGAAGGCCGCGGCCCCCTCTTCTTCTGAGGCCGTCTCCGGCACGACCCCCGCGCTGCGGCCCAGCTCCCACAGTTTCCGGTAAACGCAGGGGCCGTAAATCTCCAGCCCGATGGGCAGCAGCACGGCGTTGGCCAGTCCGTGGGGCGTGTTGTACTGACCGCCCAGGGAGTGGGCCACCGCGTGGATATAGCCCACATAGGATTTGGAGAAAGCAATGCCCGCAATATGGGCCGCGTGAAGCATGTTCTTCCTGGCCTCCAGGTCATCGCCGCTGCGGTATGCGGCCTCGATATTTTCAAAGATCAGCCGGACCGCCGTCAGCGCCAGCCGCCGGGTCTCCTCCGTGGTAGAACCGCCAATGTAGGCCTCCACCGCGTGGGTCAGCGCGTCCATACCGGTGGTGGCGGTGAGGGCAGGCGGCAGAGTGCGGACAGCCGCCGGGTCCAGCACCGCATAATGGGGGATCATGGTGAAATTGTTCATGGTATATTTGTGTTTCCGGCCGCTGTCGGTGATGACGGCGGTGACGGTGACCTCGCTCCCGGTCCCGGCGGTGGTGGGGATGGCGATCAGCGGCGGCAGACGCCGCAGCACCCGGAGCAGCCCTTTCATTTGGTTGACGCTCCGCCCGGGATAGGCGATCCTGGCCCCCACCGCTTTGGCGCAGTCCATGGAGGACCCGCCGCCGAAGGCGATCAGCCCCTGGCAATTCCCCGCCAGGTATTCCTCCCTGGCTTCCTCCACATTCCGGACGGTGGGATTGGCGCGGGTCCCGTCATAGACCGTGCAGTCAACGCCGGCCTCCGCCAGCAGTTCCTCCAAGGGCCCGGTGACCCCCGCCTCCCGGAGGGGGCGGTCCGTTACCAGAAGGACTGAACGGATCCCCAGCCGCTCCAGCAGCGGCGGCAGGGCCCGGATGCTGTCAAACCGTTCCGGCTCCCGGTAGGGCATCACAGGCATGGCCAGCCGGAAGGCCAGCTGAAACGTACGGCAATAGCACTTCATAAGCGGATTCATTTCTGTGGAAGTCCCTCCTTACTGATTTCGTGCAGGCGGGCGGCGATGGAGCACAGCGCCTCATAGAACGCCTCCCGGGTCTTCTCCGTCAGGTCCCCGCCGGCCAGTTCGACCGCCAGGCTGGCCCGTTCCCCGATCTGCTGCGCGGCGTCCTTCCCCCGCTCCGTCAGCTTGAACAGACCCCGATAGAGGCTCTGATTGACCACCTCTTTGGTGACGAACCCTTTTTCCTGCAGAATGGCCACCGCGCGGGACACATCGGACTTGTCCCTGCCGCACAGCTCGCACAGCTGGGGGCCTGTGACCCCCTCTCCGCAGCGGTACATCGCGGTCAGATAAATAGCGTGAGCGCCTTTCAGGCCGTATGGCGCCAGTTCCTCCGCAGCCAGCTTGTGCCAGCAGCGGGATATCTCAAAAATCGCCAGGGAGAAGCGTTCAAACCGCTGGATCATCTTATATCCTCCTTTGCGCAGGCAGAATTTGACAAAGCAGCCTGTGAATACCGCTCCTTAAAGCACGGAAGCAGCAGATGCCATGTTTGGCGGCTGTCTCCAGCACGGCGGCAGGCAAAGCGGCTCCTTCAAATGATATGGCGCCCATGCCTCAACACAAGCACCATATCTTACACCCAAAAAGTTGCATTGTCAACTTCTTTTTTGGACGCACTGCTAGGGAGTGTCCAAACTAAAGATATTATGCTATAATAAGGAATTATGAGAATACAA
>CAMWTG010000343.1 GCA_947177115.1 uncultured Clostridia bacterium | reverse complement strand
AGGGGGATGAGATTCATCAATCTGCTGGTGGTCTTCAACCTCTTCTTCGCCGGCGGACTGATCCCCACCTATATGCTTTACCGGGACCTGGACCTCATCGGCTCCTTCTGGGTCATGGTCGTCCCCGGCGCGCTGAATATCACCTATTTTATCATCATGCGCAACTATTTCTCCTACTCCGTGCCCAAGGAGCTGGAGGAGGCGGCGCTGCTGGACGGGTGCAGCGAGTTTACCTCCTTCTTCCGTGTGGTCATGCCCCTGAGCCGGAGTATGATGGCGGCGGTGGGCCTGTTCATCGCGGTGATCAACTGGAACGACTACTACAGCTACATGATGTACATCAGCAACAAGACGGAGCTGCAGCCCTTCGCCTGGATCCTCCGCCGGATGCTGACGGACAAGTCCATGATGAATCAGATCCGCAACGGCGCGGCCAGCATGGGCTTCAACCTGCCGCCGCCCATGGGGCTGCGGATGGCCACCATCATCTGCGCCGTCATTCCCATTGTGGTGGTGTACCCCTTTATCCAGCCCTTCTTCACCTCCGGCATGACGCTGGGGGCGGTTAAGGAATAAAAAACAAGATGCAACAGGAGGAATCAAAACGATGAAAAAGACGCTATCTCTCGTTCTGGCCCTGCTGATGACAGTCTCGCTGCTGGCGGGCTGCGGCGGGAATCCCGGCCAAACCGGCCAGCCGGATCAGATTGGTCAAAGCAATGCGGAAAACGGGGGCAAGTCCGAGCGGGAACACGTAACGATCCGGTTTGCCCAATTCAGCAACAGCCTTGATGATGTGGAGGGGTATGCCAACGACCCTATCAAAAAGACGATCGAAGAAGCGGTGGGGATCACGCTGGAATATGACACCGGTACGGAGGGCTTTGACGACCGCATGGAAACGGAGCTGTACACTGGCGCGGCGGCAGACCTGTTCCCCACTTGGGGCGAGGCTGAAAAAATCGCCAGTTTCGTGGAAAACGGGCTGGTGGTCAATATTGGGGAGATCGTAAACGCGGATCCGGAGCGGTACCCTGTTCTGCATAAGATGATTAACTCTACGGAATATAAGATGTACAATAAACTGTACACGGGCGATGAGGATGCCGCCTACGCGATTTATGGCATCTATGTTACAGCCGACCCCTTGTTCGGCGGTGTTCCGGTTTATAATAAGAGCATCCTTGATCAGATCAGCGGCGGCAGCGTTCCTAAGACGGTAGAGGAGTTTACCGCTTTCTGCAGCGCCGCCGGAGAGGCCGGCTATGTGGGCTGGTGGCCGTTGAATGATAAACTGACCTACTGGTATGAGATCAACTGTACAATGGCGGTTCCCCAGGGGACCAGCATCATGGCCCCTACAGCTGGCAGCGGCACGGTTACAGGCGCGGTGCTGTCCGGGGAACTGGGGACGGACAGTGAATACTGGACGATCTCGGCCACATCCGAAGCCAGTCAGAATGTGGTGCGCCAGCTGGCGGAACTGTACCGGTCCGGCGGTCTGGACGCAGGTATCGGCATCAAGGGAGATTATGACGATGCTTACGCCGATTTCGGATTGGGGAAGACCGGGGCCTTCGGGATCAATTTTGGATACCCCGCTATGATCGCAAAATTTTATGAGACCGTGTGGCTGCCTGTAAATGCCAACGCATCTGTCGATGATTTGGTGGTGGGGAGCTCGCTCACCGGCAGCAGCGGATATGGCAGCATTTATGTCAGCAGCGCCGCGGTCAACTCCCACTATTTTATTCCCTATTCCTGTCAAAATCCTGACCGGGTGCTGGACCTGGTGGAATTCATTGCCTCCAATAAAGGCCAGGACCTGCTTTTCAACTGCATTGACGGCGAGTATAACTTCGAACATGATTCGGATTATTGGAGAGCGATCGACAGCGCCTACGGCTACACCGATGGCCGGTGCCGGTATATGTGGTTCAGCTATCTTTTCAGCGGCGCGGAGTTCTATACGGATCTGGAAAACCAGGACTGGTGGACTGCTGTGACGAACCCGGTTGATTTCAGCGACAATTGGGCCACCGAGGAAGATGCCGCTCTGAAGCGCACCGTCAGGGAAACCGCTTCCGCTTACACAGACGATCTGCTGGTAAAGCTGCCGTTTTATTACAACATGATCGCAATGCCCACTGAATCCAGAGAGACGGTAAATATGCTTAGCAACATAACAAACGAGTACCTCTCCAAATTTATTGTTGGGCAGTTGGATGTAGATGCCGATTGGGACGCCTATGTTGCGGCTTACGAGAACGCGGGTGCAGCCGGTTTGGAAAAGACAATCAATGAGGCGGTGGCTATTGCCCGTGCCACTTATGGCGGCTGATCCCGCATAAAGCATTCGGGACCCTGTAGACGCAGCTTCAGGCGGGATGCGTTTGGCTTCTTGATCTGGCTGCCAATATGGGCTCGAGATACAAAATTGAGCACAACAGGAGGAAATGTAACGATGAAAAAGACGCTATCTCTTGTTCTGGCCCTGCTGATGACGGTCTCGCTGCTGGCGGGCTGCGGCGGGAACAACGATCAGAACGACCAGACGGACAAGCCTCAGACCGGCCAGACCGGCCCTGCCGATGGCGGGCAGGACGCCGCGCCCCAGCGGGAGCATGTCACGGTGCGCTTCGCCCAGTTCGGCAACAATCTGGACGATGCGGACGGCTATGCCAACGATCCTATCCGCAAGGCCATCGAGGAGGCCGTGGGCATCACCCTCGAGTACGACACCGGCACCGAGGGCTTCGATGACCGCATGGAGACCGAGCTCTACAC
>CAMWTG010000342.1 GCA_947177115.1 uncultured Clostridia bacterium | reverse complement strand
GAAACAAACACAGGGAGCGGTTCGAAAAAGTGTACTTTTTCGAACCGCTCCCTGTTGTGTTCAGATCAATATCTATTGCAAAATTTTGAAGCCGCTCCTGTTAAAAGCGTTTACAATGCGGCATCCTGCTGCCCGTCCATTTGCGCTCGAAGAACCTGTTCAGCATCTCAATGTGTACGGTGCGGATTTTTTGTCCGGCAAGGCTTTTTAGCGCAGTCCGGGTGGAAATGTCCGTTGTCAAAACGTGCGCGGGGAGATGTTGAACAGGTTCTTAAATTATAGTTCAGTCAATGATACATGCACGTATACCTTCCACATTTTCGATCCAAGTCAAAAGCCTTTTTCGGAGCCCCGCCTTGACTTCTGCATATGACGGATCATCGATAAGATTCTCCAGCTGCCATGGGTCCTTTTCCAGGTCATACAGGAAATCGTCTGCATACGTGTCTGCCGAGGCAGCCGCGCATCCGTTCACACCGGGCGCATAGACGGCATAGGTGAATGTGGGAGTCCGTATACACCGCCCTACACGGCTTTCAGAAATCTGGGCATAGACCTCATTGGGGCGTTCTGGATCCCGTTTCTCTACAACGCCCAGAAGGTCTTCGCCGATCATGGCGTCCCCGGTCTCAATGCCGGCCAGAGCCAGGATCGTCTTGGGCAGGCTGGCTGTGCTGACCAGGTCCGCGATGCGTTTCCCGCCCCGGAACGGTCCGCCGGCAATGACCAGAGGCACATGGAGACTGCTGTCGTGGCAGGAACGCTTATAATCATCGATTCCACAGAAATGCCCGTCTTTGTTTCTTGTCATAAAATGGGAGCCGTGATCGGAAGAAAAAATGATGACAGTGTTCTCATATATGCCCTTTTCCTTCAGCGTCTTGACCAGCCTCCCCAGGTTGGCGTCAAGGCTGGCGCATTGGCCCAGATAGTCGGGGTATTCCTCCGCCGCGTTGCCGCCCAGCGCCTCGAGATCTTTGGGCAGGACAAACTCTTTGAATTCCTCTTTTGCTCCAATGGGCCCTTCATAGTGGCGGCGGTCATTTTGATGGTGCGGCTCGATGTGTGAGACCGTCATAAAGAACGGCCGGCTATTGTCATAGCTGTCAAAAAACTCCAGCGCCATATCCGTGATGCAGTCCGGCCGGTATCCTTTGAAATCAACACGCTGGTTATTTTCATCAAAAACAAATCCGTCATATCCATGAGAGGTGAACTCGAGCACATCGGCAGCTCTCCAATAACCTGTGTATCCGCCCCTTAGCTCCTGCGGGACCGGTGTGACCGTATGGTCGACTCTGGGAGGGGCGTTCATATCCCCATCGCTGGCCAAATGCCATTTCCCGATATAAGCCGTCTGATACCCGGCCTCCTCCAGATAGTTTGCCAGCGTTTTTACATGGCCGGGCAGCATGATATTGTTGCGGAAACACCCGGTCTCGGTTGGATATTTTCCCGTCTGGAACAAAGCCCGGCAGGGCCCGCATACCGGCTGCGGGGAAAAGGCGCTGTCAAATTTCACTCCTTCTTCCGCAAGACGGTCCAGGTGGGGCGTGACACGCAGCGGCTGCCCATAGCATCCGCAGGTATCCCAGCGCTGCTGATCGGTAAAGTAAAATATGATGTTATACGGCATAGAAATGATCCTCCTTGTTTCCATATGCTCCTGCAACTCTATTCTCCTCGGGCAAGGGTCAGCTCAACCACATCGTCAAAGGTATCCTGCACCCAGTAGACCTGCGCCGCAGGAAGTCCCAGATCGAGGAACGTATACCCCGGGTAATTCTGAACAGCCCATCCATCCGTAAGGACCTCAACCTCCGCTCCTGTGGAGAGCATTCTCGCGCCGAGGATATCATCCGGCTGCAGGCCGGAGACGGCCAGCGGACCTACAGGCCGGTGCAGGATATGGAGATATACTTTATTCTCCTTTGCGGTGGTCCGGCATCCAAAGGCGGAAATGCGTTGGGATGCCACGCCGCATCCGTAAATGCTCTCGCCGTTCAGGCGCATCCATTCCCCCATTTCCCGAAGAATCCCGCGGGCCGGAGCGGGAAAATTCCCCCTTGCGTCCGGCCCTACATTCAGCAGGTAGTTTCCTCCCTTGGAGATGCATTCCACCAGCTGCTGGATCAGAATGCCTGGGCTTTTATAGAATACATCCTCTTTTTTGAAGCCAAAGCTTTCATTCATGGTCTGGCACGCCTCCCAGCAGACGGGCCGCCCGGAAAGCGTTGTCAGAGGAGCCGGAGGGATGATCTGCTCCGGGTTGGCGAAGTCGCCGGCCCAGGGCGTGGGCGCATCCGTCCGGAGGCTTCCCAGGTCGCCGCCGCTGGCCTCCAGGCGGCTGTTGAGGAGGATGCCCGGCTGAAGAGCCCGCACCATATCCACCAATTGGGACGCCCGCCAATCCTCACCGGAGTGCTGCTCATAGGAAAAATCAAACCACAGCAGATCCAGTTTGCCGTAATTAGTGCACAGCTCCCGCACCTGGGAATGCATATAGTCCAGGTAGCGGTCAAAATCGCAGCGCTCCTCTTTGCGCGATGCGCTGCCCCGCTGGGGATGAAAGGGATCGTGAAAGGCGGGATAATCGGGGTGATGCCAGTCAACCAGCGAGTAGTAGAGCCCTACCCGCAGGCCCTCCGCCCGGAATGCCTCCAGGTACTCCCGCACCAGATCCCGGCCAATGGGCGCGCGGGTCGACTTATAATCTGTATGTGCGGAGTCAAACAGGCAGAAGCCCTCGTGATGCTTGGCGGTCAATACCGCGTACCGCATTCCGGC
>CAMWTG010000341.1 GCA_947177115.1 uncultured Clostridia bacterium | reverse complement strand
ATTTTTCCTCCTTTTAAATTTTCTGAGGCGAAAAGTCTTAATTTTGACAATCTTTTAAAAAAGTTGCGTACTTTTTTTACCAGACGGCCATTATCAAGCCCCTTACCGGAAAGACACGCCTCCCCAAAGTACTGCGCCGCAAGACTTTGGGGAGGCGTATAGAGATGTCTGGTAGCACAAAATTTTGGTTTGGTAGCATGCGCGATATTTATGTAAACTATTCTGATTATGACACGCCTGCCCGCAGCCGGTAGCAGGCGCGGAGAGTTGGTAGCACACTGGTAGCGTTTTTACAAAATGTTCATATTTAGGTTGAAAAATCCGGAGAAATCCATTTTATACGGCTTGATTTAACTGAGAAAACGGCGCAAATTAAAAATTTAACGATTTGATTGACATAACGCCGGTTTTGCCGGAAAAGTTCCCGTCCCACATATCTGAACACCGCGCCGACCTGCAAAAATTCTCCGGAAATATCTCTATTCTTTTTGCCGGTTCTGTGGTAGAATAGGGTAGAAACTGATCAATACGAAAGAGCGGAGGATGACCCTATGGCAATCGTGTCGGAATATTTTTTTCCATCCAGCGAAGGAAAAACCCTGATCCATGTAAACCAATGGACGCCTGTGGGCCGGGAGATCACAGGCGTGGTGCAGATTGCCCACGGCGTGGCGGAGTATGGTGCGCGTTATGCGCCCTTTGCCCAGTATCTCTGCAGCCACGGCTTCGCGGTGGTGGCCAATGACCACCTGGGCCACGGCCAGTCCGTCATGGAGGGCTGCCCCATGGTGTACCTGGGGGAAGAGGACGGCTGGCGGCACGTTGTGGACGATATAGAAGAGCTGCGCCGCCGTACCGCAAAGGTATTCCCCGGAAAACCCTACTTCCTTTTCGGCCACTCCATGGGTTCCTTCCTGTCCCGCACCCATCTGATCCGCTATCCCGGGACTTTGACCGGCTGCGTCCTCTGCGGCACGGGCCATCCATCCGCCGCCGTCATCGCCGGCGGCAAGCTGGTGGCTGATCTGGAGATCAAGCGCCTGGGCAAGAAGGCGTACAGCGCCAAGGCGGACGACTTGGCCTTTGGCGCGTATAACAAAGCGTTCGCCCCCACGCGCACCCGCTTCGACTGGGTGTCTGCCAGCGAGGCCAATGTGGATGCCTATATAGCCGACCCGCTCTGCGGCGGCGATACAACGCTGGGATTGTTCCGGGATATGCTGGACGGCCTGGCCTGCATCACCAAGCAGTCCAATATCAACAAGATGGACAAATCCCTGCCGGTGTTCTTCATTGCCGGAGACAAGGACCCCGTAGGCGACATGGGCAAGGGCGTAAAGAAGGCCTGCGCCTGTTTCAAGAAAGCCGGACTTCAGGACGTAAATATCAAGCTTTACCATGGCCTGCGCCATGAGATCCTCAACGAAGCCAGCAGGCAGTACGTCTATCAGGATGTGCTGGACTGGCTGGAAGCGCGCATCTGAGCAAGCACCGCGTGGACAGTCAGCAGTTCTGTGTCCCGGTTTTGCCGCAGCAGCGCCCAGGAGAGGACGCAGTCTGCCGCAAATATCATCCATAGTGCAAAGACGGCCCAGGCGGGCATCCTCTCGGCCAACATTTGGACGGACGGCTGTACCCATCGCACTGCGGCTGCGGACAGGCCGCCCCAGATTACGGAAAACAGCGGACAGATCCGTCCCTGAATATGGCCCCGCATTGGCCGGTAATCCCAAAACCATACCCCCAGGACCTTGTCATAGAAGAGGTGGACCAGGTACTCGATGCCGGTGCAGACCGCGCCGCCCAAAAGCAGCAAAGGGATAAGACGGATCCGCTCCGGTGCCAGCGCCAGCAAAGCGGTCATAGCCAGCCCGTAAACCGGGCACAGCGGCAGCAGCAGGAAGCATTTGCGCACCTGCCTGGGGGAATGGGAGAGCCGGGCGTGGAGTTTTTCCAGGCCGTAGCCTGCGAAACTGTAAATGAGAAAATAGACAAACCATTGGGACATAGCGGACGCTCCTTTCCCGCGATTTTGCGGATGCAGGTAGCATCCCCTTGCCCCATTGTGAATATACGGGAGGTGAATAAGGTGGAGGACAGCTGGGAAGTATTGGCTCGGGAATGCCAGGGGTGCCGGGAGTGCGCCCTGTGCCAGACCAGGAAGAATGTTGTTTTCGGCGTAGGAAATCCTGCGGCGGAGATCATGCTGGTCGGAGAGGGGCCCGGGGCTAATGAGGATGAGCAGGGGATTCCCTTCGTTGGCCGGGCAGGGCAGTTTTTGGACGATATGCTGGCAATTATCGGTTTGGACCGCACCAAGGTCTATATTGCCAACATTGTCAAGTGCCGTCCCCCGGGAAACCGGGACCCGCTGAATGTGGAACAGGACGCCTGTATTGGGTATCTGCGGCGGCAGATGGCGCTGATCCGGCCCAAGATATTGATCTGCCTGGGCCGGATCGCGGCCATGCGGCTCATCAACGATAAATTCCGCATTACGAAGGAGCATGGGATTTGGCATGATATAGACGGGATGCGGATGATGGCGATGTACCATCCCTCCGCGCTGCTGCGGGACCCCTCCAAAAGGCCGGAGACTTTTAATGACCTGAAGGAGCTTCAGCGGGAGGTTGGAAGGATTTGTGAGCGGACAGAGCTGACAAGGCCCTGGTAGAACATACCGCCGCTGCGCGGCGGCATATTCTGCCTATCTTTCTGGCAGATTCGCCCTGCCGGGCGGGGGCATTCTTTTCCCTTGTGGGAAAAGAACCAAAAGCACCCTCAAGGGA
>CAMWTG010000340.1 GCA_947177115.1 uncultured Clostridia bacterium | reverse complement strand
GCCCCATGCCGCCAAGGAGGAACGGGTCCGGGAGGCGGCGGAGTGCATCAACGCCGCCCACCGGCCCTTCATTTATTTCGGCGGCGGGCTGATCGCCAGCGGGGCTCAGGAGGCGCTGCTGGCGCTGGCAGAGAAGATCGATGCGCCCATCGGCTGCTCCCTCATGGGCGTGTCCGGGATCCCCACGGACCATCCCCGGTTCCTGGGGATGCAGGGGATGCACGGCCACTACGCCTGCTCCACCGCCATGCACCGCTCCGACTGCATCATCGCCCTGGGGACCCGGTTCAACGACCGGGTCACCGGCGACCGGACCAAGTTTGCCCGGGGGGCCAAGCTGGTGCAGATCGATGTGGACGGCTCGGAGCTAAGCAAGAACGTGGCGGCGGTGTGCGGGATGCGGGGCGATGTGAAGCTGACCCTGCAAAAGCTGGTGGAGCTGGTCGCCCCGGCGGAGCATCCGGAGTGGGCCGGGACCGTTGCGGGTTTCCGTGAGGAGGAGGCGCAGAACCGGGATAACCGCCCTGGCCTAACGCCCCGGAACGCCATGCTGACCCTGGACAGGCATCTGACGGAGGACACCCCGGTAGCCACCGATGTGGGCCAGCATCAGATGTGGGCGGCGCAGACGCTGTCCTTCCGGCGGCCACGGCGATTTATTTCCAGCGGCGGGCTGGGGACCATGGGCTTCGGCATGGGAGCTGCTATGGGTGCTCAGATGGCAACCGGGAAACATGCCGTGCTGGTCACCGGAGACGGCAGCTTTGGCATGAATCTGAACGAGCTGACTACCGCTGTGACCCATCGGGTCCCGCTGGTAATATTGCTGCTCAACAACGGCGTGCTGGGCATGGTCCGCCAGTGGCAGACGCTGTTTTTTGAGAAGCACTATTCCAATACGATCCTGGAACGGCAGACCGACTTTGTGAAGCTGGCGGACGCCTTCGGGGCGAAGGCCGAGCGGGTGGACACGCTGGAGGGGCTGGATGAGGCTCTGGGACGGGCCTTCCAATACGAGGGGCCGTACCTCATCGACTGCCTCATCGGAGAGGACGAGTTCGTCCTGCCCATGCTGCCCCCGGGCGGGAGCATGGACGACATGATCACAAAGGTGGGTGACTGATATGGAGAAACGCTATACTGTGGCCGTGCTGGTACGCAACCAGTTCGGAGTATTGAACCGGGTCACCAGCATGTTCCGGCGGCGGCAGTTCAACATCGATAACCTGACCGTCAGCGAGACGGAGTCGCCGGACTATTCCCGCATTACCGTACAGTTCGCCGGGGAGCGGGTGACCAAGCAGCAGCTGATGGACCAGCTGTACAAGCTGCCGGACGTGTGCTCTATCCGGGAGCTGGACAATGAAAACGCCGTCAGCTTTGAGCTGCTGCTTATCAAACTGAAGAACGATCCCGCCAGCCGAGGGGATATCATGGCGGCGGCAGACGCCTTTGAGGCGAAAACGGTGGACTACACCCGGGAGTCCATCGTCCTGCGGGTCACCGCCGACAGCAGGCGGATCGATGATTTTATTGACCTTATGCGGGATTACGAAATCCTGGAGATCTGCCGCACGGGCGTTGTGTCCCTGGAGCGGGGCGCGGACACCATACGGAAAGTGACCAATTTATAAAACTTATTCAAATTTATCAGAAAGAGGTAAAATATTATGGCAAGAATTTTCTATCAGCAGGACTGCGATCTCCAGAAGCTGGCGAACAAGACGGTAGCCATTATCGGCTACGGCTCCCAGGGCCACGCCCATGCGCTGAACCTGAAGGACAGCGGCGTAAAGGTCATTGTTGGTCTTTATGAGGGCAGCAAGAGCTGGGCTAAGGCTGAGAGCCAGGGGCTCACTGTTATGACTGCCGCTGACGCCGCCAAGGCCGCCGATGTGATCATGATCCTTATCAACGATGAGAATCAGGCCAAGCTCTACAGGGAGAGTATCGAGCCTAATCTGACCGAGGGCAAGACGCTGGCTTTCGCCCACGGGTTCAACATCCACTTTGGCTGCATCAAGCCTCCGAAGAATGTTAATGTCATCATGATCGCCCCCAAGGGCCCCGGCCACACTGTCCGCAGCGAGTATCAGGCGGGCAAGGGCGTGCCCTGCCTCATCGCCGTGGAGCAGGACGCCACCGGCGATGCCTGGGACATCGGTCTGGCCTATGCCCTGGGTATCGGCGGTGCGCGGGCCGGGGTGCTGGAGACCACCTTCCGCACGGAGACGGAGACGGACCTGTTCGGCGAGCAGGCGGTGCTGTGCGGCGGCGTATGCGCGCTGATGCAGGCGGGGTTTGAGACGCTGGTGGAGGCGGGGTATGATCCCCGGAACGCTTATTTTGAGTGCATCCATGAGATGAAGCTGATCGTGGATTTGATCTACCAGAGCGGCTTTGCCGGGATGCGGTATTCCATCTCCAACACCGCTGAGTATGGCGATTATATCACCGGGCCCAAGATCATCACCGAGGACACCAAGAAGGCTATGAAGAAGATCCTGTCTGATATCCAGGATGGTACCTTTGCTAAGGATTTCCTGCTGGATATGTCCGATGCCGGTTCTCAGGTCCATTTCAACGCCATGCGGAAGAAGGCCAGCGAGCATCCCGCCGAGATCGTGGGCGCGGACATCCGCAAGCTCTACAGCTGGAGCGATGAGGATAAGCTGATCAACAACTGAAATCTGATTTTCGCGCCCTGCGGGCGCGAACGGGGCTCGCTTCTTCACGGGGCCCGGGGGCTGCGCGCCCCCGGACCCTGCGGGTACTTTTTGTGTGAACAAAAA
>CAMWTG010000339.1 GCA_947177115.1 uncultured Clostridia bacterium | reverse complement strand
CCTGCGTCCTCCGCCTTGCCACACCGCATTTTTCCCCGCCTCCTTTTTACCGATTTTCGAGTGTGTCGACTATACATCCTGCCAGCACAAGCAGCGTCCCGCCTGCCGGAGAGGTGTTTCTTTCCGGCAGGCGGGACGCCGCTGCCTGTGAAAATCCTCTTTGACATCTCCGGTATTTCAGAGTACAATGGGGGAGTCATTACGAAAAACAGGAGTGATCTCTACGCCTCATTTTATCTATGAAACCGCCGCCGCCTACTCCGACATCGGCCCGGACCAGCGCTTAAGCCATGCGGGCCTGCTGCGCATCCTCCAGGAAGCCGCCTCCGTAGCCTCCGATGAAGTGGGCTTCGGTCTGAAGGACATCCCCCGTACGGGGGTCCATTGGATTCTGTCCAGCTGGCGGGTGGAGCTGACGCGCCGCCCCGGCTGGCGGACAGGCCTGCGGGTGGAGACCTGGCCCCGGTCCATAGACGGATTCCTGTCGGACCGCGAATTTCTGGTGTGGGCCGGTGAGGAGCGGATCGCACGGGGGAGCAGCCGCTGGGTGCTGATGGACGCCGCCACCGGACGCCTTACCCGCATCAGCCAGGCCGTCCGGGACGCCTACCAGCCCCAACTGGACAATCTGGACCTCTTCGCCGGCGCACCCGCCGTTCCCAGCAGCGGGAAGACTCCGGAAGGGACCCCCGCTGCTTTTGAAACAACGGCGGGCCGCCGGGACATCGACACCAACTATCACGTCAACAACCTCCACTATCTGGACTACGCCATTGAGGCCCTGCCCCAGGCAGTCTACCAGGATCTGCCCGCCACGGTGGAAATCTCCTTTCGCCGCCAGATCCTGCTGGGCACCCCCATCCGCTGCCTGTACTCCGTTACGAGGGAGGGAAAGCATCAGGTAGAGATCCAGAGCGAAAGCGGTGGCAAAATCACCCGTCATGCCTTTATCTGGCTGTACTGACCCTCCGCAGGCAGCCGCCATCTATCAGAAAACAGAAAGGGAAACAAAACTATGTGGTTTAATGAAGCGGTCATCTATCAGATCTACCCCCTGGGCCTGTGCGGCGCTCCAGAGGAAAATGACGGTGTCCCGTCCCACCGCATCCTGCGGGTGCTGGACTGGATCGGCCATATTAAGGAGACCGGGGCGGATACTGTCCTGTTCAATCCCGTCTTTGACAGCGACAGGCACGGCTACGACACCCGGGACTACTTCCGTCTGGACTGCCGCCTGGGAACCAACGAGGACTTCAAGGAGGTCTGCGATGCCCTCCACGCCGCCGGCCTGCGCGTGATGCTGGACGGCGTGTTCAACCATGTGGGCCGGGGTTTCCGGGCCTTCCGGGACGTACAGGAGAAAAAATGGGACAGCCCCTACAAGGACTGGTTCCGCATCGACTTCGGAGGCAATACCGGCTATAACGATGGCTTCTGGTACGAGGCCTGGGAGGGGCACTATGAGCTGGTGAAGCTGAACCTGGGCCACCCGGACGTGGTCCGCCACCAGTTCGATGCCATCCGCTCCTGGGTGGAGCAGTTTGATATCGATGGGCTGCGGCTGGACGTGGCCTACTGCCTCTCTCCGGATTACCTGCGGCAGCTGCGTGAATTTACCAATGGCCTCAAGCCGGATTTTGTCCTCATGGGCGAGACCCTTCACGGAGACTACAACCGCTGGATGAACGACAGCGCCTGTCACTCCGTGACCAATTACGAGTGCTACAAGGGCCTGTGGTCCAGTTTCAACTCCATGAACCTCTTTGAGATCGGCCACTCCCTGGCCCGCCAGTTTGGTCCGGAAAACTGGACCCTTTACAAGGGCAAGCATCTGCTCAGTTTCCTGGACAACCACGATGTGGAGCGTATTGCCAGCATGCTGTCCAACAAAGATCACCTGCCACCCGCCTACGGCATCCTCTTCGGTATGCCCGGCGTCCCGGCGGTGTACTACGGCAGCGAGTGGGGTCTGGAGGGGAAGAAGTCCCAGGGCGATGCCGCTCTGCGCCCCGCCCTGGAGAAACCGGAGGCCAACGAGCTGACGGCCTTCATTGCCAAGCTGGCCGCCGCCCACAAAGGCAGTAAGGCCCTGTGCTACGGCTCCTACCGGAATGTGGTCCTGACCAACAAGCAGATCATCTTCGAGCGGGCCTGCGATGGCGAGCGCGTCCTGGTGGCCGTCAATGCCGATAGCGCGCCCTATACCGCCCACTTCGATGCCGGCTGCGGCCAGGCTCAGGATCTCATCACAGGGAAGACCCATGATTTCGGCGGCGGCAGCGAGCTGCCTCCCTACAGTGTGCAGTATTGGAAAATGGAGCGGTAATTTTATTTGAAAGAGGGGGAAGAGCCTTGCTTTTCCCCCTCTTTTATGGTACTCTTTGGTTGAACTGGCCGGTTCATTTTATAGTCGACACACTCGAAAATCGGTAAAGTTCGGCGATTAAAATGTGGCGTGGACTGCGTTGTCGTCCTTGGCGGGCGTCAGCCCGCCTGCGTCCTCCGCCTTGCCACACCGCATTTTCCTCCGCCTCCTTTTTACCGATTTTCGAGTGTGTCGACTATACTTGGGAAAGAAAGGAGAACAATATGTTTATGAAAAAGCAATCGGTCTGTGCAGAAACCCGGGAGGTTTCCGCACAGTGAATTACGCGGCCTCCCGGATGTGATTTCTATAACATGCCAGGAGGATCAATATGTCCCGTTATCGAGACAAGCAGGGCGGAGAACCCCTCCGCTCCGATGAAATGCACCCCTTCCCCTGCCGCGCCTGCGGTTATCTGATTACCCCCGCAGGCG
>CAMWTG010000338.1 GCA_947177115.1 uncultured Clostridia bacterium | reverse complement strand
GAGTATGGTGTCTATCTGCGCCTGCTGGGACTGCTGCGGCTGATGCAGGGGAAATATCCCCAGGCCCGGGAGATCATGGGGCAGTCCATTCAGACCTTTCTGGCTCTGGATTCAGATATGGACGGCCGGTATGCGATCAACATTGCGGGCGCCTACAATTATATGGCGGAGACCTACCGGCTGGAGGGCCAATACCAGGCCGCGTTCCACTGCTACGATCAGGCGATTGCCTATAACCGGAGCCGGGGTTACTACCCGGGTGCAGCGGTGATTTATACCAACTACGGGGTAGCCGCCGATCAAAACGGGCAGCGGGCGGAGGCCAAAAAGCTGTTCCAGTATGCGGTGGACATTTATACCGACTCCCATGAGTACAGCGGATATCCCATCGCCCTGTCCTACCTGGCCCTCTACGACGCCCAGGAGGGCCGCTATGACCGGGCCGCCCAACAGCTGCGGGACGCGCTGCGGCTGAGCGAAACCATCGCCTCCCCATGGTGGAAGGGAATCACACTGTATATGTCCTGGAAGATCCGCTGCCTTATGGAGGAGCGCGGACAGAAAAATGAGGACCTGGAAGCCTTTTGGCCCGCCTTAAAGGAGGATCACTGCCGGCAGTGCCTCTCCTGCCTCCATCAGCTCCAGCCCCGCATTGAGACGGAAGAGATGGAGCGGGAGCTGAAACGAATCACCGGAGAACCATAAAAATCCCGCTCTGGCTGTATAAAACGGCCAGGGCGGGATTTTAATATGGTAATCGTTTATCGGGAACAGCGCGACAGCATGGCGTCAAGGACGCACACGCTCTCCGCGGCCTTTTCTGCGGCGGTGTAGCTGAACTCCACATGGTCCTCCTGGCCGCCCTTGGTGGGGATGGAGTCTCCGCTGACCTGCATGGCCAGAGTGGCCAGACGCTGCCAGAGGATGGCCGGCGAGCCCTGTTTCATCAGCCCGCGTCCCAGCTCCGCCATAAGGGTGCTGAGCAGATCCATGGCGTAGCCCACCTGGGTATTGCTGCAATTACAGCCCATAACGGCCTCGAACTGGCCGTTATCTATTTCAAACAGAAGGGGATTGTCACAGGTGATGTTGTTCTCCCGCTCCAGAATTTGACCAATCCAGTCCACCGTTTCCTGAATGGCCCGGGTCCGCTGTGCCGGGAGGCGGGGGAGACACTGAGGGAGCAGACCGGAGAATCGCAGGAACACAGTGACCGCAACAGCCTGCGTCATGGTGGAGCCGTTCATCTGGGCCAGACGGGTGATCTCGGCGGGCAGCTCCACCCGGGCGTCCGTATCCTGAAGAATCTGTCTCACCAGCTCCAGCGTAAGGTGATATCCTCCAATTTGATATACAGCCATTGTCAATCCCTCCTTATCGCAGTTCCCCCACCGCAGCTTCTGCGGCGGCCAGCAGAGCGCTCTCCTGGAGCAGTTCCAGAGCGGCCATCATGTCCGGAGCCATGAACCGGTTCTCCGTGAGCACGGCCACCCGCTGGCGCAGGCAGCGGTATGTGGCTTCTGTCCCACGCCCAAAGGAGAACTGGGGCAGGGCGGCGGCGACAACGTCCATCCCCTGGGCAGCCCGTAAGAGAGATGGGTGTCGTTGAGGCGGAACGCCCGCCGCTCACTGATGTCGGCCAGAGCGGTCAGCAGAGCGGACAGGGCCAGCTCTGTGCGGGCCATGGAAAGCTCTCCCTCGGTGATGTCGGCCTCAATCTGCTTTCGGGCAAAGGAAAATACGTCCCGCACGCCCCCATGGGTCTGAGGCGTGGCCCGGACGCAGATTGCGTCCTGAGCCCGGGGGGCCTTGTCATAGCCAAAGGCGAAGCGTCCCTTGTCGCTGGTCATGTCAGAGCCCTCAGTCAGGCGGCGGACATTTTCCGCGCAGTCAATTTGCCCCGGATAAGGGCAGGCCAGCCGGTGGAGGCGACCGTCAAAAGCGCCCAGCTCCCCCCGGATTGTCTCCAGATTCATGGAAACAGCCAGGTCAGCGCAGCGCAGCAGGCGGTTGGTGCGCTCCAATACCTGCTGTCCCAGCGCGCGAAGGACCAGCCAGCCGCGTTAAAAGAACGTTGAACAATCAGCCAGGACTGGCAGAAACATAAAACCGGCTAGACCAGCCAGCCGGTTTTATGTGGGGAAAACCTGTGGTTTCAGGGTTCTTTGCGGGCAGGCGAACCGGGGGCAGTTCCCCGAATCTTTGACCTGGGGAGCATTTGGACCACGACGCCCAGCAGAATAAAGAACAGTCCGGCCAGCGAGGTCCAGTGAATCGGTTCATGGAGCAAAAAGAAAATGTAAATCAGAGAGACAAACGGGGTCAGATACGCCAGATTGGAGAGCTTGGCCGGGGCCCCCCGGTCCATCGCCATCGCCCCGGTGGTGTAGGACAGGCCGTTGGACAGTGCGCCCATCCAGAGCGCCCCGCCCCACTGGGGGAGGGTCAGCACCGGTATCCCCTCCGTCCACAGCAGAATGGGCAGGATGACAAGAGCTGACGCGGCGTAATAGATCATGGTAGCAACAAATTTGTCGCAGGTAACTTTCATATTCAACACAGAAAAAAGGGCGTAGCAGGAGGCGGCCAGCACACAGGCCAGCACTCCGCCGGCATCCAGCCGGTTTAAATGGGAGAAATCTCCCTCGGTGGCAACAATGACCACCCCCAGAAAGGACAGCAGCAGCGCGGCGGTTTTCCGGACGGTCATTCGCTGCCCCAGAATCGGCCAGGCGAATAGAGTGATTAGAATCGGCCAGAGGTAGTTGATGATAAATGCCTGCTGCGCCTTCAAATGGGTCAGGCCGTAATAGAGC
>CAMWTG010000337.1 GCA_947177115.1 uncultured Clostridia bacterium | reverse complement strand
ATTCAAACAGCGCGTCTTCTCCTGGGTCGACAGCTATGATGTTTATGATGAGTCCGGCAGTGTCCTTTTTACTGTGGAGGGCAAACTCAGCTGGGGCCATTGCCTGCATATCCTGGATGTCCAGGGCCGGCGTATCGGCACCGTTCAGGAACGGGTCTTGACCTTCCTGCCGCAGTTTGAGCTGTCCGCCTATGGGGAATACCTGGGGTGCCTGAAAAAAGAATTTACCTTCTTTACGCCCCGGTTTACCTTTGACTGCAGCGACTGGCAGGTCGAGGGCAACTGGGCGGAATGGGACTACTCGATCGCCAGTCCCAGCCAGGGGTTGATCGCCGTTATTGGCAAGGAGCTTTTCAACTGGACGGATACCTACGCCATTGATGTGGCAGACCCGGCCAACGCGCTGTGTACGCTGATGGTGGTGCTGGCCATTGATGCGGAGAAGTGTGGCAGGGACTAAAAGTCCTTTTCGATCCCCTCCCCCATGTTACAAATTCTAGGAGGAAATAAAAGATGAAGATACCAGCTATCGAAACGAACCGTCTTTCTCTTCGGGGCTTCACCCCGGCGGACGCCCGCTTCGCCCTCGGCATCTGGAACGACCCGGAGATGGGGGAATATCTGATGGACGAGGCCATGGAAACGGTCAGCGATGAATACCTCCGGCAAATCGAGCAGCTGGGAGAGGATGAGGCGTGCTGCTACCTGATCGCCGAATCCAAGGAAACCGGAGAGCGCATCGGCACCTGTAGCTTCATCCCCGAGGAGGACGGCGCAGTATACGACATTGCCTACTGCGTCCACAAGAGCTTCTGGCGTCAGGGCTACGGCACGGAAATGGTGGACGGCATGATCGGTCATGCCAGGAGCCAGGGCGCAAAAAAGGCCACCATCTTCATCTTCAGCGAGAACCCCGGCTCCAATGCCATAGCCCGAAAATTCGGCTTCCGCGTTGTGGAGACAAAGGTGAAAAAAAAGCGCGGCTCCGACCGGGAGTTCCTGGAGTACAAGTACGAACTGGACCTGAAAACGGTTTCACCGCAGTTCGCTTAGGCGAGCCCCCCAGCACGGTGTGAGCCGTGCGGTCGAATTTAGACCACAAAAATGTTGCGCGGAACGGAGTTCCGCGCTAGCAGGCACTGTATCTATGCAGAAGATTCTCAACAGGAGCAGGCACCTGCCCCCACAGCCCATAGGGCGTGCAAAAAGTTTTTCTTTTGGTTCTTTTCTTTGTCCACAAAGAAAAGAACGTCCCCGTAATAAAACCGAAAGGAGCGTGACCGCCCATGGATCATCCTCTGGCGGACCGTATCCGGCCGCAGGGGCTGGATGAGGTGGTGGGGCAGAGGCATCTGCTGGGGCCCAACGCCCTGCTGCGCCGGTTCATTGAGAAGGGCACAGATGCCAACATGGTCTTTTACGGTCCCTCCGGGACCGGGAAGACCACGATCGCTAACATTATTGCCAAACGGACCCACCGGACTTTGTACCGGCTCAACGCCACTACCGCGTCTTTGCAGGATATCAAGGACATCATCGGGGACGTGGGGACGCTGATGGCCCCCGGCGGGGTGCTGCTGTATCTGGATGAGATCCAGTACTTCAATAAAAAGCAGCAGCAGTCCCTGCTGGAGTTCATGGAAAACGGTTCCATCACCCTGATCGCGTCCACCACGGAAAATCCCTACTTTTACGTCTATGCCGCCCTGCTCAGCCGGAGCACGGTGTTTGAATTCAAGCCCGTGACCGCCGCCGATGTCCGGCCCGCCGTGGAGCGGGCCCTGGCTCTGGTTCAGGCGGAAAGCCCCCTGCCCCTGGACTGGGAGGAGGGGGTGCCGGACTACATCGCCCACGCCTGCGGCGGGGACGTGCGCAAGGCCATGAATGCCGTGGAGCTGCTCTACGAGGCCGCCCCGGCGGAGGACGGAAAGCTGTCGCTGACGGTGGCCGATGCGGAGCAGGTCAGCCAGCGCAGCGCGATGCGCTATGACCGGGGCGGGGACGCCATGTATGATCTGGCATCGGCGCTGATGAAGTCCCTGCGGGGCAGCGATCCGGATGCGGCGCTGCACTATCTGGCCCGTTTCCTGGAGGCGGGGGACCTTATCACGCCCAGCCGGAGGCTCCTCTGCTCCGCCAGCGAGGACGTGGGCATGGCCTATCCCCAGGCCATTGCCATCGTGAAGGCCTGTGTGGACACCGCCATGCAGCTGGGCCTGCCGGAGGCTCAGCTGCCCCTGGCCCAGGCGGCGGTCCTGCTGGCCACCGCGCCCAAGTCCAACAGCGTGATCAATGCCATCGGCGCGGCCTGGTCAGACGTGAAAAAGGGACGGACCGGGTCCGTCCCCAGGGAGCTGCAGAATGTCCACGCCGACACCACCGGACAGGAGCGGGTGCAGGGCTACCGCTACCCCCACAGCTTCCCAGGCCACTGGGTCAGGCAGCAGTACCTGCCGGACGAGCTGGCGGGAGCATCCTACTACCAGTATGGCGACAACAAGACCGAGCAGGCGGCGAAGGCGTATTGGGACAGGATCAAAGAGGGAAAGGGCGGCGATGCGCAGCCGGGGGCTGCGGCGGCGTCCGGCGGTCAGTAGCGCCAGTTTTTCAGCGGGCCATCGGTGACAAAATATTTGACATCTCCCGGCGCTCCGGCGGGGCCAAGGTCCTGGATGATCTGCAGTTTGATCTTCCTGGTGTCCGGACGGATGGATTTTATGTAGACCGATACCGCGCTGCCGGGGGACACGTCTCCCCGCCATTCCGCCAGGCCGGACAAATTTGGGGTCAGCTCGATGAAGATCCCATATTCCTTGACGC
>CAMWTG010000336.1 GCA_947177115.1 uncultured Clostridia bacterium | reverse complement strand
CCCTAGGATCGTGCGGGCGAGCAATGCTCGCCCCTACACAGATCCTGCCATTCCGGTGGCTGTCCGCCTCAAAAATTGATTTCCCTGCGGTATCGGGGACTGCCTCGGGAAAATTTATTTCGCTGACAAAGAGGTTGCAACCTCCGGCCGGGTATGGTAACATGGAATACAGTGGCATGTCACACAAAGAGAGGCGGGATCACAGGCAAAATATCGGTATCTGACTGCCGGGAACATATCCGCCAAGACTGAAAAAAGGAGGCGCTTGTCGTGTATCAGATCATGCGCATTACTGATAAGGAGGGCGTGACCAAGGCAGACCCGGAATCCCTCGCCCATCAGGGCTGCATCGGAGACGCCAAAATGGAGGACGGCTGCGTGCTGCTCCACTGCCGTTACGACAAACGGGGTGAACCCTGCAACCGCTATATCCGCACCAGCCTGATCCAGGACTGGAAACGGGACCGCACCACCGGCCGGGTGGTGGTCATCACCGTGAACAGCGTCTATTATCTGGACCCGGTGCGGATGAACGGATGAGTACATAATCCTGTTACCCTTTTGTCATCAATATGATACAAAATGTTGGCTTGCTTCTTACGGCTGTCGTGGTATACTAAGAGGACAGAGACAGGGGCGGAGACCGCCCACAGGAGGTAAGGATACAAATGAAAAGATTTATTGCGCTGCTGATGGCACTGATGCTTCTATCGGCGTCCGCCTGCGGCGGCGATGCCAAGCAGCCCGGTCAGACGGAACCCAACCCGTCCGCCGCCCAGGATCCCGCTGCTGCCCCATCGGACCAGCTCCAGCCAACGGATCCCGAGCCCCAGCCGGAACCCGAACCGGAGCCTGAACCTGAGCCGGAACCAGAACCCTATGAGATCCTGGACCCCACGGTGATGCCGGAAGGCGGAGCGCGGGACGGCGTGACCTACGCAGCCTACGATGGGCTGGTGGAACACCTTTTCTTCCACCCCATCATTGCCTATCCCGAGCTGGCCTTCGATGGCGATGCCCAGGAGAAGGGCCTGGACGACTATATGGTGACAGTGGACGAGTTCAACAAGATCCTGGAGAGCTGCTATGCCAACGGTTACGTGCTGGTGGACATCGGCGATGTGTGGAGCGAGACCACGGACGAGAACGGCGATCCCAAGATGGTCCGCAACACCCTCTACCTGCCGGAGGGGAAGAAGCCGCTGATCTTCTCCTATGATGACACCAACTACTACCCCTATATGCTGGAAAACGGCTTCACCTACAAGCTGATCATCGGCGAGGACGGCAAGATCACCTCCTGGGGCCTGGACCCGGAGGGCAACGAGGTGATCTCCCGGGAGCTGGACGCCATTCCCGCCCTGGACAAGTTCGTGGAGGAGCATCCCGATTTCTCCCCCTTCGGGGCCAAGGCCAGCCTGAGCCTGACGGGATACTGCGGCATCCTGGGCTACCGCACCCAGACGGAGAAGGAAGACCAGTCCCCCGAGCACGAGGCCAACCGCCAGTCCGAGCGGGAGGCGGTAAAGCCCATCATCGAAGAGCTCAAGCGCACCGGCTGGACCTTCGGCAGCCACACCTGGGGCCACGTCAACCTGGCCAAAAAATCCCTGGACGTGATCAAGACGGACACGGAGAAATGGTTTGACGAGGTGGGCAGCCTGGTGGGCGAGACCCCCATCCTGTACTACCCCCACGGCGCCCGTCCCGATGGCGGCGACTGGACCCAGACCGGGCCCATCTTCCAGTATCTCCAGGACCAGGGCTTCCGGGTGTTCTGCTCCGTGGGTACGGAGAGCTTCAGCTATATCAAGAAGGACATCTGCGCGGTGATCTGCGACCGGCTCCACCCCGATGGGACCACCCTGCGGTATTCACGGAAGCGGTATCTTCAGTTCTACGATGCGAAGGACATCATGGACCCCGTCCGGCCGGATTACGGCGTAGACTGGGATTAATGCCCCGGACGCCCCGCCCGCCTGACACATCTGCAGCGCGGTAAAAACAGCAGCAAATAAGCAACGGCCCCGTGAAAATGGCACGGGGCCGCTGCTTATTTTTTGGCTTGCGCAAAAGGCCGCTCCGGCTCACTCATCGGCCAGGCGCTGGACCAGAGCGTGGATCGCCTGGGGAGAGTTGAAGTTTTCCGGCACCAGATCCTCGGCGCCGATGGAGATGTCGAACGCCTCGTTCAGCTCGCCCACCAGCATCACGATGCTCAGGGAATCCAAAATGCCATTGTCAATGAGATGCTCCTGCCCTTCGAAGTTGATCCCGGGACAGGTCTCTGTGAGGATGCTCAAAAGCTCTTCCATGGGTCGTTCTCCTTTTGATCGTATTTTTTGCACCGCAAGGGAAAAATCATCCCTTACAGCTCCTGCCGCCCCTCCAGCGCCCGCATCAGCGTGGCATCGTCCGCGAACTCCAGGTGTCCCCCCACAGGGATACCGTAGGCCAGCCGGGTGACCCGCACGTCAAAGGGCTTGAGCAGCCGGGCAATATACATGGCGGTAGCCTCCCCTTCGGTGTCGGGGTTTGTGGCCATGATGACTTCCTGCACGTCCCCCTTGGCCACCCGTTCCACCAGGGATTTGATCTGCAGATCATCAGGCCCTACATGGTTCATAGGGGAGATCACTCCATGGAGTACATGGTAGCTGCCGCCGTACTCCCTGGCCCGTTCCATAGCCGCCACATCCCGGGGATCCGCCACCACGCAGATGGTGGTCCCGTCCCGGCGCGGGGAGGCGCAGATAGAGCAAAGTCCTCCGGCGGTAAGGTTCTGACACACCGGGCAGCAGGTGACGCTGCGCTTGGCCTCCAAAATAGCATCGGCAAACTCCCGG
>CAMWTG010000335.1 GCA_947177115.1 uncultured Clostridia bacterium | reverse complement strand
GCAGGGGGATGAGCTGCATCCCGATCAGGGCCACGCCGCCCCCGGCCATGAGCTGTTTCATTCCAAAATTGGTGAAACAGCCCACGGCGGGCGGCGGCATGACCCTTACGGTTTACCCTTGATTCCCCTGCTGTCCAGGTGAAAAAGGCAATATTTAGTTACTTTTCTCGAACAATCCGGCGTTTGTCCGCCTGATTGTTGAAGTTGAAATGAATCTCCACAGTCTGCCGGGTGGTATCACTATCTATGTCCTCATGAATGACGATCTTCTGCACAAGCCGGTTCAGCGTCACAGCGTCCAACTCCTGAATGTCCGCATAGTCCTTGATGATCTCCAGCCAGCGGGTGTTGTCCTCCTGCTCCTGGTCCTGCTGGGTCAGCCGCTGGCGGTTGAGCGTCACACGATTTTTCAGCGTGGTCTGCTCCGTCTGGCTGCGTTCCAGGATGCGGTTGAAGTTGTCCTCGGTGATGCGCCCCGCTACCATGTCCTCATACACACGGCTGATGATGCGTTCCAGCGCGTCAATCCGTTCGCTGTCCTCGGTTATGCTCTGCTCAATCAGAAGCCGCTCGGCCTGTTCGTCCGCTTGGCAGTTCTCCCGAAGCTGGGCGGCGGCCTCCTGTTCATCAGCCAGGGCCTTTTCCGCACAGCTTCTAATCTGTTCCAGCACGATGGCATAGAGGGTGTCGTACTTGATGCGGTGCTGGGTACAGTGGGCTTTGCCGTACTTGTTGTACCGGGAACAGGTGTAAATCCGGTCATTGCCCTTCTGATTGGCGCGGCGGATATTCATGGTGCTGCCGCACTGTCCACACTTCACCAGCCCAGCGAACAGGCTGAAATTCCCCCAGGCGTCCGCCCGTTTCCGGCTCTTGACCTTCTCCTGCACAATGTCGTAGGTGTCCCGGTCAATGATGGCCTCGTGCATCCCCTCAACGATAATCCAGTCCTCGCGCCGCTTGTCCCCCATCCAGCCGATCTTGAAACGGTAGTTGACCTTCTGAGAGGCAATAGCGCCGATGTAAGCGGGATTGGACAGAATCTCCTTGATGGTGGTGAAGTCCCACACAAACCGCCCGCGCTCCGGGTTCTCACGCTCAAACTTGGTGATGTGGTCGCGCAAGCCCTTCTGACGGTTCCACCATGCGGGGCAGGGGATTTCTTCATCTTCCAGCCTGCGCCGGATACGGTTCGGGCCGCTGCCGTTGCGGGCATAGTCGTAAATCTTGCGGACAATCCATGCGGTGTCCTCGTCAATGATAAGGCGGTTCTTGTCCAGCGGGTCCTTCTTGTAGCCGAAGGGGGCGAGGCATCCGGTAAACTTGCCGGACTTGGCTTTTGTCAGATAGGACGAATGGACCTTCTTGCTTACATCCCGGCTATACATTTCGTTTAGAATGTTGCGGAATGGGGTTATATCGTTCTCAATATTGGTGTCTACTGCGTCATTGAGTGCGATATAGCGCACCCTGTTCCTGGGGAAAAATTCTTCGATAAGCTGTCCGGTCTGCAAGTAGTTCCGTCCCAGGCGGGAAAGGTCTTTGGTCAGGATCACATCGAACATCCCGCGCTCCACCGCTCCCAGCATCTTCTGAAAATCGGGGCGGTCCATGTTCAGTCCGGTGTAGCCGTCGTCTTGGAAAATCCCTGCCACGCGCCAGCCCTGTTCCTCGCAGTAGCGGCACAAAAGCTCTCGCTGGTTCTGGATGCTTGCGCTGGGGCCGCTCAAATCATCGTCCTTGGACAAGCGGCAATAGATAGCTGCTCTCACCTCCTGCGGATAGGGTTCAGCATACACAGTGTCAGTCCTCATTTATGACCTCCGTTCTGCTGTGTATGCCGCAGTTTGGAGTGATTTCATTATAGCGCCCGGAAGGAACAATGTCAAGCGCAACTTGCGATTTAGCAATCTCTTTTTTCTGTATGATTAAATCAATAAAGGCTTGCCTGTCGGTCTGCCTCCCGGCGAATACGGTGCTGACGGTAATAACAGGCTCCTTCGCTTTTGCCATAGGCGGCTCCTTTCAATTTTCAAAATTATTCTGGTGATACAATGCGCCGCGCCGCCGCTTTGGTGCTGGCGGCGTTGCCCTCCCGGAAGTTCTTTCCGGCAAAGAGGATAGGGGCGCAGCGTTCTAAAATCCGGTCATAGATACGGGCGTGGGCAAGGTCTGGCGGGTGTTTCAATTCGTCCAGCTTCAGATTGGTGGTCACGATCAGCGGCTTGTTACAGCGATAGCGGCTGTCGATGATGCTGAACATCTGCTCAAGGGCATACTCAGTGTTGCGCTCCGCGCCCAAATCGTCTATGATTAACAGGTCATAGTCTCCCAGGCTGTCCAGAAACGCCGCCCTGTCCTCTCCGAACATCCCGCCCAGGCGGGCCAGAATGCTCGGAAAGTTGGTCATGAGTACAGGTACATCCCGTTCCAGAAGGGCGTTCGCAATGCACCCGGCCAGGAAGGATTTGCCCGTACCAACGTCACCGAACAGCAGCAGTCCGATGTTTCGCTTGAACGCCTGGGGCCAGTGATCGACATAGGCGTGGGCTTTCGCCATAACAGGGTTCTCGCCGTTGTCATGGGCGAATGTGTAGCCGTAGAGGTAGCGGTCTTGAAGTCCCTGGGCCTTACGCCGCCTGATACGCTCCATGCGCTGGCGGCGTTCCTCTGCCTCCCTGCGGCGGCGTTCCGCCTCTTGTTGGCAGGGGCAGACACACCGGGGCTTGAAGCTGCCGCCCTTGAACGGGTCGGGTATGACTGCCTGCCTGGGGCCTCTGCACTTGCGGCAATGAATAAGGCCGTCTGCTGGGTCAAGGTATTCATCCTCGCGGATCTCCGTCATACGGT
>CAMWTG010000334.1 GCA_947177115.1 uncultured Clostridia bacterium | reverse complement strand
CACCAGCTGGGAGGAGGCGCGGTTCGAGGTCTGCGCCCACAAGTGGGCCGACCTGTCGGAGGACGGCTACGGCGTTGCGCTCCTGAACGACTGCAAGTACGGCCACAGCGCCGAGGGCAGCACGCTGAAGCTCTCTCTGCTGAAATCCGCCACCTACCCCGATCCCGAGGCCGATCAGGGCCACCACAAGTTCACCTACAGCCTCCTCCCCCACGCGGGCAGTTTCCGCGATGGCGGCGTGGTCCAGGAGGCCTATGGCCTGAACCAGCCCCTGATGTCCGCTCCGGCCTCCGGCACCGGCGCATTACCGGCGACCTTCTCCCTGGTCAGCTGCAACCAGCCCGGCATCATTCTGGAAACCGTCAAACGCGCCGAGGACGGCGATGGCCTGATCTTCCGCTTCTACGAGGCCTATAACCGCCGCGTCCAGGCCGATCTGGCGCTGGGGATCCCCTTTGAGAGCGCTGCTGTCTGTGATCTGCTGGAGCGGCCTGTGGAAACCGCGCAGATAAGCGTCTCCGGACAGACGGTCTCCCTCCCTGTCAGGAACTTTGAGATCGTGACGCTCCGCGTCCGTCCGGGCACGAAACATGCAAATGTTTGATGCCGCGGCCCAAGAAGGATGGAGGAACATACTATGATACAAAAATATACCTATGGCGCGCCCTTCCCCACGGAGGCGGTCATTGGCGCGTCTACTCCCGCACAGGGAGATCCGGCCTGCGGCGAGATCTCTCTGGAGGACGGGTTCCGGTTCACCTGCCGCCTGGCGCCGGACGATGTGGTCTACGGCCTGGGCGAGGCAAACCGCGGCCTGAATAAGCGGGGCTACCGCTACGTCAACAGCTGTACCGATGAAACCACCCATTCGGAATCGGTGGTCTCCCTGTACGCCGCCCACAACTTTGTCGTGGTGGCCGGGAAGGAGACCTTCGGCCTGTTCTTTGACTACCCCGCGCGGATCCTGTTCGATGTTGGCTACACCCGCATGGACACGCTGACCGTTGCCTGCGGCCATGCTGATCTGGATCTGTACGTCATCACCGGCGAGGGCCCCTACGATGTGGTGCGCCAGTTCCGCAAGCTGACCGGCCCCAGCTATATCCCGCCGAAATTCGCATTCGGCTTCGGCCAGAGCCGCTGGGGCTACAAAACCCGCGAGGACTTCCGCGGCGTGGCGGACGGCTACCGGAACAACAATCTCCCCCTGGACATGCTGTATATGGACATCGACTATATGCAGGATTACAAGGATTTCACCGTCAACGGCGAAGAATTTCCCGATTTCCCGGCCTTTGTGGCGGAAATGAAGCGCCGCGGCATCCGCCTGATCCCCATTATCGATGCGGGCGTGAAGGTCGAGGCGGGCTATCCGGTCTATGAAGAGGGCGTGGCAAAGGGCTACTTCTGCAAACGCGCCGATGGCAGCAATTTTGTGGCGGCGGTGTGGCCCGGCGACACCCATTTCCCCGATGTGCTCAATCCGGAGGCCCGCGCATGGTTCGGCGGCAAATACAAGATCCTGACGGATGCGGGGATCGAGGGATTCTGGAACGATATGAACGAGCCATCGATCTTCTATACCCCCGAGCTGACGGCCCAGACCCGCGAAAACCTGGAAAAGGCGTTCCAGGACGGCACCTACACCCCCAACATGCTCCATAAGCAGAAGCCGGAGGCCCGCGGGGATTACGAGCTGTTCTACCACAACACCATAGCAGGCACAAAGCGTCACGATGAGGTCCACAATTTATACGGCTTCAACATGACCCGGGCCGCCGGGGAGGCCTTTTCGCGCATCGACCCCAACAGGCGTTTCCTGCTGTTCTCCCGCTCTTCCTACATTGGAATGCACCGCTACGGCGGCATCTGGACCGGCGATAACTGCTCCTGGTGGTCCCATATCCTGTTGAATCTGCAGATGATGGCCTCGCTGAACATGTGCGGTTTCCTGTATACGGGCGCGGATCTGGGCGGCTTTGGCGGCGATACCACCCGCGACCTGCTGCTGCGCTGGCTGGCTCTGGGCGTATTCACGCCGCTGATGCGCAACCACACCGCCCTCAACACCCGCAATCAGGAGTGCTACCAGTTCGAGGACATGGATGACTTCCGCCACGTGCTGGGCGTGCGCTACCGTCTGGTGCCATACCTCTACAGCGAATATATGAAGGCCGCCCTGAACGATGACCTGATCTTCAAGCCCCTGTCCTTCGTCTATCCGGAGGACAAGATGTCCGCGCAGGTGGAGGATCAGCTGATGCTGGGCAGCGAGGTCATGATCGCGCCGGTCTACACCCAGAACGCCAAAGGCCGTTACGTATACCTGCCGGAGGAGATGCAGTTTATCAAATTCCTCCCCTGCGGAGAGCTCCGCTGCGAGATCCTGGCCCCCGGCCACCACTATGTGGAGATCGCTTTGAACGAGGTGCCCCTGTTCATCCGCAAAGGCAAGTGCATCCCCCTGGCCGGGCCTGCGGAAACGGTAGACTCCCTGGACACGGAGCACCTGACTATGGTGGGCTATCCCGGCGGGTACGAGCTTTACGATGACGATGGCGTCCACAAGGACTACGGCAATCCGAAAAACTACAGAACGCTGCGGAAGGATTGACACCCGCAGATCAAAAAACGGATAAAGGCACAGCGGCAGGCAGGCGGAATTCCGCCTGCCTGCCGCTTAGAGTGTCGACAAAGATGCTGACGCATCTTTGTCGAGAGGGTTTCGCTTCGCTCTGCGCCTCGGTTGTCCGCTTGCAGCGGACAATTTGACGCTCGCTCCGCGTAAAGTGTTTTTCCCACGTACACGCCGCGGGAAAAACGATTAAAATCTTTTCGCGCCTGCGGGCGCGAACTCCTGCGGAGGGCC
>CAMWTG010000333.1 GCA_947177115.1 uncultured Clostridia bacterium | reverse complement strand
GTGCTGCACATCAAGGACCTGGAGAAATCATTCGGCGGACGGCAGCTGTTCCACGGACTGGACCTGCTGGTGGAGGGCGGCGAACGGATCGCCCTCATCGGCGACAACGGCACGGGGAAATCCACTTTATTGAAGATCCTCATGGGCGAGGAGCAGCCGGATAACGGCCGGGTCCGCTTTGGGCCCACCGTCCGGGCGGCCTACCTGCCCCAGATCATCCGCTTTGACAATCCCCACCGCAATCTGGTGGACACCATGCTCTACGCCAAGCACGGCATGACCACCCAGACCGCCAGAGACCGCCTGGGCGCGTTCAACTTCCGGGGAGAGGATGTGTTTAAGGAAGTTTCCGTTCTCTCCGGCGGCGAGCAGAGCCGCCTGCGGCTGTGTATGCTGATGGATGAAGAGATCAATCTGCTGGTCCTGGACGAGCCGACCAACCATCTGGACATTGCCAGCCGGGAGTGGATCGAGGAGGCGGTGGAGGCTTACGAGGGGGCTTTGCTGTTCGTCAGCCACGACCGCTATTTCATCAACCGTTTTGCCACCCGGATCTGGGAGCTGGAAAACGGGGTCATCACCGATTATCCGGTCTCCTTCCCCCGCTACCGGGAAATCAAGGAGCGGGAAAAGACGCTTGCCCAGTCCCAGCCCCGGCAGGAGAAGAGGGAGGACAAGGCAAAGCCCGTCCCCAAGGGCAGCCGCGCCCAGCAGAACGCCCGCAGGCAGCTGACCATCTGCGAGCGGGACATGGAGAAGCTGGAGGCGGAGATCAAGGCGGCGGAGGCCGAGATGGAAGCCAACGCCTGCGATTACGAGAAGTACAGCGAGGCATATGCCAGGAAAGAGGAGCTGGATGCCAGGCTCCTGGAATTGATGGACCGCTGGGAAAAGCTCGCCGAGGAGGCTGAGGGGTGAAAATCAGCGAAAAGCTATGCTGGTTCCTAGCGGCCCTGTGCCTGCTCTTGGGGACGTTGATGCAGTATATATTTACGGCGGTGCGGTTTACCGGTTTTCTCTTTTGGTGCGCCGCCGCAGTGCTGGTGGTTTTCGCGCTGTTGACCCGGTGGAGGGAGGAACGCTGCTGGGCGTTGTGGGCCCGGCGAGGTCTTCTGGCGCTGCTGGCGGCAGGATTTGCCTTTTTCGCTGTGCTGGAATGCCGGGTGCTCTCCTGGGCACGAACGGACAATGAAACGCCGGTTTCAGCGATCATTGTTCTGGGGGCCGGGGTTGATGGCCGGACACCTTCCTTGAGCCTGCGCACCCGCCTGGATGCCGTTCTGGCTTATGTGCAGGACAAGCCGGAGGTTCCCATTGTGGTCTCTGGCTCTCAGGGCCGGGGAGAGGAGATCTCTGAGGCACGGTGCATGTACGATTGGCTCACCGTCCACGGTGTCCCGCCGGAGCGGATCATCCTTGAAGAGCGTGCCACGAATACGGAGGAGAATATCCGCTATTCCCTGGAGCTTCTGGAAAAGCGGGATGTTGCGGGGAATATTGCCGTGGTATCCAGCGATTACCACCTTTGCCGGGCGGCAATGCACCTGGGTGGCGATATGGTCCCGGTGGCGGCGCGGATGCCCGCCCAGTATCTGCCCCTGACGGTCAATTACTATATCCGGGAAGCTTTCGGCATTGCGGCGGAAATGTTTTTCTGAGCCCTATACTATGTAAAGGGTTTTACCCTTCCACAGATTGCATACCAACAAAGAGAGGATACAACAATGCCCTATATCCTATGTGTTTACTACAGCAGGACCGGGAATACGGAAAAGCTCATGCGGGAGATTGCTGCCGAGCTGAAGTGTGAGATTGTCAAGCTGGATGACGGCGTGGATCGCTCCGGCCTGGGCGGCTGGCTCCGCAGCGGGATGCAGGCCATGGCCCGGCGGATCCCGGCGGTGAAGCCTGTGAAGACGGCGTTCCCCCTGGACGTATATGATCTTGTGATCATCGGGAGCCCCGTGTGGGCGGGACGGTGCTCCGCCCCGGTGCGGAGCTTCCTCAGCCAGTATGGAGAGAGCCTGCGGAAGACCGCCTACGTGATCACCCGCAGCAGCGATGTCCGCTATGAGGAGGTCTTTGACCAGATGGACATGTATGTCCGTGCGCCCCGGGTGTCTGCGGTGACGATCCGCCCCAACACGGTGGGCGCCACCTTCTGGCGGGACGAGTTCCTGACCAGCATCCGGGACGGGGGAAAGGAGAAGGCGGACAATGCTGGATAAACTGCAAGCCATATCGGACCGCCTGGAGGCCATTGTCAGCCAGATGGAGGATCCCGCCACCTACGGCGACCCGGAGCTGCTGCGCCGCCTGACCAAGGAGCAGAAGGAGCTGGAGCCGGTGGTCCTGGCTTACCGGGCCTACCGGAAGGCGGAGGCGGATCTGGCCTCGGCCCAGGAGCTGCTGGGGGACCCAGAGATGAAGGAGATGGCCCAGGAGGAGATCCAGGAGTCGAAGGCGGAGATGGAGCGCCTGCGGGAGGAGCTGAAGATCCTGCTGCTGCCCCGGGACCCCAACGATGGGAAGAACGTGGTCATGGAGATCCGCGGCGGCGTAGGCGGCGAGGAGGCCATGCTGTTTGCCGCAGATTTGTTCCGGATGTACGCCATGTACGTGGAGAGCCGGGGCTGGAAGCTGGAGGTGACCAGCCGCAGCGAGACGGAGCTGGGGGGCATCAAGACCATCGAGTGCATCATCGAGGGCGAGGGGGCCTGGTCCCGACTCAAGTATGAGAGCGGGGCCCACCGGGTCCAGCGGGTGCCGGTGACGGAGTCCTCGGGCCGCATCCAGACCTCCGCCGCTACGGTGGCGGTGCTGCCGGAGGCGGAGGAGGTGGACATCCATATCGACCCCGGTGACCTGAAGATCGACACCTTCC
>CAMWTG010000332.1 GCA_947177115.1 uncultured Clostridia bacterium | reverse complement strand
TTATTTGCCCCGCCGCTTCTTGGGCTTGGCGGGGATGATGTGTCCTTCGATGATGTTGGCGTGTTTGTAGATGCGGACACGGCCCTGCCGCTGGGCGTCCAGTACCTGGGCATAGCCGTCCTCGGTCAGAAAACGCCGGATGTACTGACCCTCCTGCCCCTGGGGGCAATCCTCCAGCACCAGAAACTCAGCCATGTGGCGGGTATCATCCCGAAACCGCTCCACAGCCAGCAGATCGTGGCCCGTAATGGGCAGATGGACCGCTTTCATTCCTTGCCCTCCTTCTCACTGATTTTCAGTACAGAGCAGCCGTACCGGGCGATGAGCAGGGCGTTGACGATCAGGCTGAATGCCAGTGTGTCCACCACCTCTGAAATGGCGAGGTCATTCAGCGCCACACTGGAACCGTCCGAATAAATATCCTTTGCCGCCGACAGCAGGGTATAGTTGTGGGGCGAGATGTCCTGCGTGGTGGCATAGTCGAACTCGATGCCGTATCTGCAAAAGCAGTTTGCGGCGCGGGTACTGATGTCCTCATTGGCGGTGAGCAGATACATGGCCGCGTAATAGGCCGGGGTGTCCCGGCGTCTGCGGTAGCCCTGCCGGACCTTCATGCGCTCCATGCGCTGATAGTGGGCGGGGGTGAGGAACAGGGAGCCGGTGAACCGGCGGATCGCTGTGTGCAGGCGGGCATCCGTGTGGACGTTCCGGGGGAACGTCTCCATGACGGCCTCTTTGTAGCCCACCACTCCGGCCTCGATCCGCTCCGCCAGCCAGGGGCAGGTTTTAGCTGTACAGCCCTTCCGTTTCCCGGCGTACTCGGTACACAGCCTGCAATCGACGTGTTCCGGCTTATACTGGAATGTGTTGATATACAATAGGGAATCTCCTTTCCCGAACAGCAAAAAAGCCGGTCAGAGAAAAGAAAAATCCCTGTCCGGCTTGACTGTCCGATATTCAATTACCGCTCCTGGCTGCGCTGACGCTTTTTCATCCACTGTTCCAGCAGTTTGATGATGGTGTCCTGCATTTGCTTGGGCGTGTAGGAGCGGGGGAAATATTTGTGGAGGGTGTCAGAAGTCAGCACGATTTTATCAACCTCCGGCTTCTTTTCCTCCGACATGATGCCCAGCATGGTATCCTCATTCAGTTTCCCGGACTGACTGAGTTTTTTCATTCGCTGGGCTTGGGAAACCGAAGGTGTAGCCTGTTCACTTTCAATGGTCTCCACCAAAAGTGCCTGTTCCTCCGGCTTGAGGGCGGCAAGCTGATAAGCTGGGGTCACAGCAATTTTCTTATCATCTACCATCTGCTGAAGCTCCGGGACCAACTGCGTCAGAGAGATCATATTGCGGCCGTATCACCGCTCATTCCCATCTCTGCGCCAATCTCATCATCGCTTCGGAACTTCGCCGAATTATTCGGCGAAGTTAAATCCGTGCGTGTACCCTGCCGCCTAATGGCCTCCATCTTCATCTTGAGCGCCTTGGCCTTTTCCATAGGAGAAATATTTTCACGCTGAAGATTGCTGTCCACCATAAAAATAATGGCGGTGTCCCTGTCCAAATCTCGGACAATGACCGGCATGGTGTCCAGTCCAGCCAGTTCGCAGGCGTGCTTGCGCCGGTGTCCGGCCACTAACTCATAACCGCCGCCCTCACGGGGACGGGCAATCGCCGGTATAAGGACACCATACTCCTTGACGCTTTCAACAGTCTCCTTCATGGAATCATCGTCCTTTACGGAAAAAGGGTGGTCGGGAAATGGGTACAGCTCGGACAGCGGGATGTTCTGCACCTTTTCCAGCTTGGCGTCCTGACGCTCCTGCTCTGTGGAGAACAGGTCAGAGGCTGATGCCAGCTCTACTTTTCGTGCGCTGCTTTTCAAGCCGTAGCACCTCCCGCGTCAGATTTCCATAGGCTTCGGCCACCTTGCCGCCAGGGTCATGGGCAAAGATACTCTTGCCCTCGGCGCTGGTCTCCTTGGCCCGGACGGAGTGGGGTATCTCGGAATCGAATACCTTGATGTCCCCGCCGTAGGTCTCCCGGAGCAGGGCGCTGATTTCCCTGGCAAAATTGGTCCGGCTGTCCACCATTGTCAGCAGGATGTCGTCAATCAGCAGCTTGGGATTGATCTGCCGCCGCACCTTGCCCGCGGTCTGCAAGAGCTGTTCAAGCCCCTTTGCCGGAAGATACTCGGCCTGGACAGGGACCACCAGACGATTGGCAGCAGCCAGGGCGTTGACGGTGAGCATCCCCAGGGAGGGCTGGCAATCCAGCAGGATGTGGGTGTACTGTTTCCGAACGGTGTCCAGATACTGCCGAAGGATGGTCTCGCGGCTCATGGCGTTCACCAGCGACACCTCCATGCCGGAGAGCTGAATGTTGGATGGCATAAGGTCCACGCCCTCCGCATGATGCAGGATGCCCTCGCCGGGGGTAATGTGCTGATCGTTCAGCACCTTGCCCATCAGGTCTGAGAGGGTGACGGGCAGATCGTCCGGCTGGGAATGGCCCAGGCTGATGGAAAGGCTGGCCTGGGGGTCTACATCAACCACTAACACCTTTTTCCCAGCTTGGGCCAGTCCAACACCGAGGTTTGCGCAAGTTGTACTCTTGCCCGTACCGCCCTTTTGATTGACTACGGCGATCACTTGGGCGTTCATGTGTTCTCAACTCCCTATAAATAAAAAATTCCCCATCGAAAATGGGGATGAAAAAAGGAGAACGCAGCTATGCTACATTCTCCCACAAAACAGTATGCAGTTGTCCGCTGTTGCCGTTTTCATTCCAGGACGGGAACAGTCAGGAGCCAATCCGCCGCAAACCCGTATAAATCCTGGTATTTTCAAAACTTTTTCTACCCTTCCCCAACAGCACCTGTTCAACGA
>CAMWTG010000331.1 GCA_947177115.1 uncultured Clostridia bacterium | reverse complement strand
GTGTAGGGGCGAGCACTGCTCGCCCGCTCTGCCCCGACACCCTGCGCGTTATCGATAACCCCGCAGTTATTCGGAAGACAACGGGCGAGCAATGCCCGCCCTTACAAGGTGTTATGAACAATGAAGGCCGGACCGGGTCAGAAACGGCCTGCCCTGCAAGCGTTTTCTGACCCGGTCCAGCCATATTCACCGGAAGACCCGGTCCTCTGTCATGCCGCCGCCCGTCAATCCTTTGCCAGGGTGAACTGGTTCACCAGCTGTTTCAGGCTGGCCGCCTCGGCGGACAGCTCCTCGCTGGCGGCGGCGCTCTCCTCGGCGGTGGCGCTGTTGGTCTGCACCACGGCGGAGATCTGGCTGACGCCCTCGGTGACCTGGGCAATGGCGGCGGTCTGATTTTCCACAGCCTCCACCACGATATCCATCTTGCTGGTCACGTTGCCGGCCAGGACGCTGGTCTGCTCCAGGGATTCGGTCACCTTGACCACCGCCTGACGGCCCTCGTTGACGGAGGCGATGGAGCTTCCGATCAGCTCCTTGGTGGCCTTGGCGGCCTCATCGGACTTGGAGGCAAGGTTCCGCACCTCATCGGCCACCACTGCAAAGCCCTTGCCGGCGGAGCCCGCCCGCGCGGCCTCCACAGCGGCGTTCAGCGCCAGGATGTTGGTCTGGAACGCGATGTTCTCAATGGCGGCAATGATCTTGGAGATCTCCGTGGAGGATTCGGAGATCTTCTCCATGGCGGCGTTCAGCTCCTTGACATGCTCCACGCTGATGCCCAGCTGCGCACCGGCCTGCCCAACGAAATACCCCGCCTCCCCGGCGGCGGCGGAGGTCTTCCCGGCGCTGCCGGAGATGTCGGTGATGGTGGCCGCCAGCTCCTCCACGGCGCTGGCCTGCTCTATGGAGCCCTGGCTCAGGGTCTGGGCCCCGGTGGAGACCTGGCTGCTGGCGGAGGATACCTGACCGGCGGCGGCATCGATCTGGCGCATGGTATCGCTCAGCGACACCTTCAAAGTGCGCATGGACAGCAGGATGTTCTGATAGCCGCCCACATAGGCGTCCCGGTGGGGGGACTGGACATCGAAATTGGCGTTGGCCATCTCATTGAGCAGATAACCGATGTCGCCGATAATGGTATTCAGTCCCTTGACCATTTCCGCCGTGGAGCGGGTCAGCTCCGCCGTCTCGTCCTGCCCGGCGGCCTGCGGGACGGGGGATTTCAGATCGCCCTCCACCAGCAGCTTCATCCGCTCGGCGCAGGCCCGCATGGGCACGCTGATATTGCTGGACAGCTTCACCGCGACCACGATGGAAGCCATGATGGAGGCCACGACCACCAGTATGTTGATGAGCATGCCAAAATATGTATCCGCCAGATAGTCCTTCTTCATGGCGGTAACGGCAACGCTCCAGCCATCGGTGCCGCTCACCGGGGCATAAGCCGCATAGTAAGGGCCATCGGCGCCGCGGAAGCTTCCGAAGCCGTTCCCGCCCTGGCGCATATCCCCGTGGATAGCGGCCAGATCCTTCAGAGACGAATCACTCTGGGCCTCCCGCTCAATGTTCTGGGTGGTAATGGTATCCAGGGTGACATCGGCAATGGTGTCGCCGGATTTGTTGATCATATAGGCCCGGCTGTTTTCGCTGATCCGGATAGAGGACACGATATCGTTCAGGAACGTCTCCTGAGGGACGAAATAGACCACGCCCACGATCCCGGCGCTCCGGCTCCCGCCGGCATAGAGGGGCGCCGCCACCATGATGGACAGATCTCCCGTGATCTTGCTGACCAGCGGCTCGGAGACGTAAACGTTCCCCTGCATGGCCTGCTTCACATACTCCCGGTCGGAGTAGTCGTTTCCATCGAAAATGCTCAGGCCGTCCGGTCCGATGATATTCCCCCGCTGGAAGCCGTGCATGCTGACCCGCTCGTCAATGATAGCCCGCTTCTTCTCCAGCGGCACGGTCTCATCGGACAACTGCGGGATGCAGCCTGTGTCCATGGCCACGTTTTTGTAGGCGGTCAGCTCCTGCTCGATGCGCTCCGCCGCCAGCACGGCGGTCTCGCACATCATCTGGTCTACCGTGGCGATGGTGCTTCTGTAATTGAGCGCAATACTGGACGCCCCTACCGCAGCCAGGGCGGTCAGGACCGTTGCCATCAGGCACACCGTGATTTTTTTCCGAATGCTCTTCATCTCTCCGTACCTCAATTTTCAAATTGTACTGCACCGCTCAATTCAGGCGGTTTGACTCCATTATATGGGAAGAGCCACCTGCTTGTCAACCTCTTCCGCATCCTTTCACCAGGAGCATCTGTGCAAATGCTCCCCGCGCGGCGGCTGAATTTTAGGGCATATATTCTGACAAATCTTTTCCTGACGGCGCAGGCGCGTTGATGCGGGAAGACCGATTTCGCGCCGCCCGCCCTGCGCAGACTCCGGTTTTGCTATTTCCACAGATGAATGACCCCCGCGTCCTGAAACTGTTTGAGCAGCAGCAGCACCACCGGCAGCAGGATCATCCCCCCTACCCCTAGGAACCGGAACCCCACGTACATGGCCAGCAGGGCGGTGAGAGGCGGCAGGTCCGCCTGCCCTGCCAGCAGCCGGGGCTCCAGCAGGGTGTGAACTACCAGGCCCACGGCGTACAGCACCAGCAGAGCCAACCCCCGCTCCGTGTTCCCCGTCAGGAAACACCCCAGGGCCCAGGGAAACAGCACCGTCCCCGTTCCCAACACCGGCAGGGCGTCCACCAGGGCGATGAACACCGCCGCCAGCAGGGCGTAGTCCAGCCGCATCCAGAGAAATCCGGCCAGCAGCACGGCAAAGGTGGCCAGGATCAGCAGCAGTTCCGCCCGCAGCCATTTTAAAATGGTGGAGCGGAAACAG
>CAMWTG010000330.1 GCA_947177115.1 uncultured Clostridia bacterium | reverse complement strand
ACGGCAACCCGGAGGTCACCACCGGCGGCCGGGCGCTGAAGTTCTACGCCTCCGTCCGCATCGACGTGCGGCGGGTGGAGACCCTGAAGGCCGGCGGCGAGATGATCGGCAACCGCACCCGGGCCAAGGTGGTCAAAAACAAGATGGCCCCTCCGTTCCGGGAGGCGGAGTTCGACATCATGTACGGCGAGGGCATCTCCCGGCTGGGCGAGCTGCTGGACCTGGCGGTGAAGCTGGATCTGGTGCAGAAGTCCGGGTCCTGGTTCTCCATGGGGGAGACCCGCCTGGGCCAGGGCCGGGACGCCGCCAAGCAGTACCTCAAAGACAACCCCCCAGTGGCCGATGACCTGGAAGCCGCCATCCGCCGGGATTTCTTCAAGCTCATGAGCACCCAGTCCCAGGTGGCCGCCAAGGCGGCGGGCCGGGCGGTGGATGTGTCGGCGGAGGATTTTGATGACAGCGATGACGAGGCGTAAGCAAAAGTTTCGCTCAAGCCTTTTCAAAGGCTTGCAGGGTCCAGGGGCGGCGCCCCTGGCGGGTTTGGGCGGAGCCCAACATTCCAATCATTCAATCCATACAAGGAGGTACCCCCTATGCTGAAAAAAGCGCGCATTATTTCCATGATCATCCTGGCGGCGTCCATCGCCGTCACCGCCGGGCTGGCGGTGGAGAACCTGGTGCTGGCCATCATTGCCCTGGCCAGAAAGCGGGAGCGGCGGTAAGCCGCGAAAAGGCCCCCTTCCCCGTCCGCGATGGGGAAGGGGGCCTTTTCGTGAGCCGGTTCTCATACTTTTTCTTGAAAGAAAAAGTATCAAAAAGAACTTTGCCCTCGAGACTGAAACCACTGCTATTCCTGAATTTCCGCCCGGTAACGATATTGCGCTTTTATAGTCGACACACTCGAAAATCGGTAAAGTTCGGCGATTAAAATGTGGCGTGGACTGCGTTGTCGTCCTTGGCGGGCGTCAGCCCGCCTGCGTCCTCCGCCTTGCCACGCCGCATTTTCCTCCGCCTCCTTTTTACCGATTCTCAAGTGTGTCGACTATAACCGGGGAATAGTATCAGATCTGGAGGCTCTTCTCAAATACCTTGTTGGTTCTTATCTATGATGAAAATGATTTGACAGTGCTTTGAGCCGGTGCTATGATGGCCTGTGAGAAAGGCGCACAGCCAGACCAAATGGCTGCAAAACAGAACGCTGCAGGAGAAATTGTAATGAAGGCGAAAAAGAGCTGGGATCACAAGTGGTATACTGATGAATTTCTGAGACAGCTGAAAGCGGCCGCACGCATCGAAATGGACGGTGATCTGCCCGTGACAGTAAAATACGCTCCCGATGCAGGCTCGGAGTTGGCAATCGACCCGCGGCTTCTGGGCGGGCCACTGGGACGGAACGCCAAAAGGATGGCGCTGCTGCCGGATTTTCTTTTGGACCGCTTGAAAATGCGGACCGATGCGAAAAGCATCGAAGCCTTCCGGGAAAACAGCAACAAAGCAGCCAGCGCCGTCTGTGTGCAGGATGGGGTCGATTTGGAGGACAGGACTGTCCCCACTGCGGACGGAGAGAATATCCCGATTCGCATTTACCGGAGCAAACATTGCCAGCCGGATGGCCCCTGTCTGTATTTTATGCATGGCGGCGGCTTTATCGGCGGAAGTATTGGACCCTACGATGAGGTGTGGAAGGTGTTTGTGGAGAAATTCCGGATGACCGTAATCAGTGCCGGCTATCGCCTGATGCCGGAGCATCCGTATCCCACCCCCCACGAGGACTGTTACCGGGGGCTGGAATGGATCGCCGGCCATGCGGACATCCTGGGCATCGACCCGACCAGGATTTTTGTGACAGGGGACAGCGCGGGCGGCAATCTGGCCCAGTATTGCTCTACACGGGCTAAGGGTATAGGACTGGTACGGGGACAGATCCTGCTGTATCCAACGCTCAATCCGTTCTGTGTGGAAGATCAATATTACCGTCTGGACGGCAGGAATTTCACCTATGATCCCAGACAAAAGAGGCTTTCTCAATGTGTCGTGCGCCAGGTACAGATGATGGTGCAGAATTTTGACGCCATTTTCGGCCTGGACGAGCCGGACCCCTGGTGCAATCCCTACACCTTTGACGCGGCGGGGAATCCCCCCACCTTCCTCTCGGTGGGAGCGCTGGACTTCCTGAAAAACGACACCATTGCATGGGCGCACAAGCTCCGGGACGCGGGCGTGCAGGTGAAGGTCGTGGTTTACAACGGAATGGGACACGGCTACCTGAGCGCTATGGGCGTTTTTCCGCAAGCAGAGGATGTGGTGGACGAGATAGGGGAGTTTATCTTGAGCACGTTGTGAGGAGGTTCGCTGCCAACCTGGGATATAGGCTTTGCGGAGGACTGCAATGGCTCTTCTTACGAAGAATCCTCCTGAACGGGAGGTGTCTGGGACGGCGCAGGGGTGGAAAAATGGGTACGAAAAGGGGCCCGCAGCGATTTGCTGCGAGCCCTTTTCAGGGACCATTATTCGGGAGACGTCATGCGCATCTTAAAAAAGGCGCTATCATCACGCCTTTTCCTCCAGCAGCTTGGACAGCTCCGCCATGAAGGTATGGATGTCCTTGAACTGCCGGTACACCGAGGCGAAGCGGACATAGGCCACCTCATCCACATCCCGCAGTTTGTCCATGACCTGTTCCCCCACCAGCTCGGTGGGGATCTCCCGCTCCAGGTTGTTTTGCAGATTCTGCTCGATTTCATCGGTCATCCGCTCCAGGTCCGCCATGGACACCGTCCGCTTTTCGCAGGCCCGGAGCATGCTGCCCAGTACTTTGTTGCGGTCGAAGCTCTGCCGGCTGCCGTCCTTTTTGATGACCACCATGGGCAGAGATTCCATGGTCTCGTAGGT
>CAMWTG010000329.1 GCA_947177115.1 uncultured Clostridia bacterium | reverse complement strand
CCCGATATCCTGCGCGTTATCGATACCCCGCAGTTATTCGGAAGACAACGGGCGAGCAATGCTCGCCCCTACAATAGAAAAAATAATCTATTCCTCATCCCTCAGCTTACCAAGAAAATCCTCCAGCAGCTCCTGTTCCGTACAGCGCAGCGCCTTGCAGAAGCAGGCCAGCTCATAATCCGTAACAATCCGCCTGTTGTTCTCGATGTTGCTGATCGCCTGCTGGTCAATGTTGACCCCTAGAACCTGCATACGGGCCGCTAAATCCAATTGCGTTACCTTCTGCTTTTTCCTAATTTTCCGCAGCGGTTTGCCAATGACATTTTTTTGATTATCCACATAAATCAGTTTCTTCATATCAATCTCACATATTGATTATATATTTTACTTGACATTAACATACCGCTTGCCATAAAATATATGAGGATTACGTGAAATGGAACTGAGTAAAGGAGAATCTGTATATGGACTTATTTACGCAGCTTTTCATCAAAGCGCTGGAAGGGCAGAAGGTCGAAGTAACATTTACCAACGGAAACTTTGATCTCAAGGAGAGCATCGAGAGCGCCAGCATCGCCGCCCTTGGAAGGATCAGGGAAATCTTGAAAGACGCCACACTGGAAGATCCGGAGTGCTTTAAGAAAATTGAAGCCATCGTCTGCGAATACGAAGCGCTGGGTCTGGACTGCGGGGGCCGGCACGATTTCGGCTGACGGACAGAGCAAAGGGGCCTCCCGGCAGGGAGGCCCCCATTCATTTGCGGTTTTAATCCAATATGACCGTCTCTTTCTTGCCCTTCTTATTTCTGGGATACTCCCGGATGCGGGTCACATACTCCAGATTGACCGCCTGCATCTGCCCCCGGGCGTCCTCGATCAGCATCCCGCCGCCGCTGACCTCCCGGATGGTCCCCTGCACGCTGCCGTCATTGGATGTAATGGTGTAAATGATGCACTCTTTGCCTATAAACTGCTTTGCCAGCGCCTCCATAGCTGCAATTTCTCCCCTCTTTTTTCGGATATGATGGGCGACAGCCGCTGTTTTCTGCCGTTTCTTTGGAAGAAACACGACCAGGAAAAGAAAACAGAGCAGGACCATCCAATAAACAGGACTCAAACCGTCTCCCTCCGTTCAGGACCCACGTTACATTTTTACCTCCGCCGTCCGATAGCACACCGTACTGAGCGCCAGCAGGGCCAGCAGGACCGCCGCGCCCACCGCCGCCCACATGGCGGGACTGAGCAGCGTCACCAGGAACGCGATCCCCCGTCCGATCTGGGCCAGCAGGCTGGTCCCGCCCTCCTGGGCCGCGTGCATGCTGTTGCCGATGATCATGGGCAAAAAGCACAGGGGGAACCAGACGATGGCGAAGCCCTTGTTCCCAAACCGGAGCTGCAAAGCCCCGAAGCAGAAGTCCAGAATACAGATGCCGAGGATGAAGATGGGGTAGTACCACCACCGCATCACGCCGAACACATTGAGGTCCAGCTCCCAGCCGGGATAGAGGATGCTGTAGACCCACAGCTCGAATTGATTCAGCAGCCACGCGAAGGCGATGCCCACCAGCGTGTTGAGGACTGTGATGGCGGGGTCCGCCAGCATGTAGGACAGCCGGGTCTGGCCCATGGAGACCGCCATGCGGTAGCGGTTCATCCCGCCGCTGCCCCGGACCAGCCCGCCGAACACCGTGGCCATCAGGGCCATCATGCCGCCGATGGCGGCGTAGTCCCGGTCCTCGTTGACAAAAGCGTTGATTGCCAGCACCATGAGGAATCCCATCAGGAACAGCGCGGCCTGGAAGATCAGCATCACCAGCACGCCGTTCCGGTTTACTTTCAGATGCTTTATAAAAAATTTCACGGCTCGTTCCTCCTTACAGCTTCACTTCCTGCCGCCGCAGCAGCATCCATTGGAACGCGACATCCGCCGCCAGCGCCGCCGGTACAGCCGCCAGCAGCCACCAGGGCAGCGTCTCCAGATAGGAGACGATCTCCAGCGTCTGCGCTGTGCGGAGGAAACCGCCGCCCGTTGCGCCGGCAAAGCCGACTGTGCCCCCCGCAACGCCGCAGAGGATGATAATGAGGACCGTGCCCGCCCACTTCCATCTGACGAAGACGGTGCCCATGATGCTCCCCAGCGCGGAGGCGATGAGCAGCACGCACAGAATGGTGGGGATGCTCCGCAGTCCAGCGGCGGACGCCTCCCCCGGCGCCAGCAGCCAGATGAGGGAGCACAGCGCCGCAGTCACCGCGATAATCAGTACCCGGTAGTAGTGGAACCCCAGCAGCACGTTCCGTCTGGTCTCCCCCATGGACAGCAGCAGGGGCACATACAAGGTCTGGGACCCGGAGTTAAGCATCATCATCACGAAGATAGCGGCAATGCACAGATAGTAGGGCACTACGGCGGCGAAGGTAGCGAAGTCCAGTCCCTCCGCGCTGAACAGGGAGATGACCGCCAGCACCGCCGCCGCGCCCAGGACTACCCCCGCGCTCTCCCAGGTGTACCGGGTCCAGAATTTCAGGTTGCGCTTCACTTGGCCTCCTCCTCCCCGCACAGGGCCACAAAGGCCCGCTGGAGGCTCACCGGCTGGACGGACACGTCCCGGCTCTCGTCCACCTTCTGCCCCGGTTTGAGGAATACTGTCACGCCCTTGCTTCGGCCCACGGTTTCGGGATGATGGACCTCCAGTCCGCTGACGGCAGCGTCCACCTCCTCGATTTTCCCGCTGACGTGGACCGCGCTGTCCACAAAGGTCTGAGTGTCGGCCTCGATGAGGATCTTGCCCTCGTGGAGAATGATGACCTCCTCCAGCACATCGGCGGCCTCCTCAATGATGTGGGTGGAGACCACGAAGGTCCGCCCGGAGCTGGAATACTCCTCCAGCAGCAGCTTGTAGAACTGCTCCCGGGCCACCACGTCCAGCCCCG
>CAMWTG010000328.1 GCA_947177115.1 uncultured Clostridia bacterium | reverse complement strand
CCCCGGGTCAGCACCACCGCGTCCTTCCACAGCAGGGGGGCGGGCGGGTTGCCGGAGCAGTTGAAATACTCCTGGGGAACCTCCTCCGGCAGCAGGCAGCCCAGGTAGCCGGGGATCCGCTCCGCTCCGCTGACGTCGATGGACTTCACCCGGGCCCGGGAGTGGGGGCTGCGCACCAGGGCCGCGTAGGCCATGTCCGGCAGGCGCAGGTCGTCGGTATACTTCGCCCGCCCGGTGGCCTTCTCCAGCGACTCCAGCCGGGGAATTGACTGATTCACGCTCTGAAAGTTCCGCTCCCCGCTCACGCCGCTCCGCCCCCCTTCTCCGTATAGCCGGCGATGGCCTCCGCCGCCAGCTCCACCGCGCGCTCAATCTTCTCATAGCCCGTACACCGGCACAGGTTCCCGGACAGCGCCTGCCGGATCGCCTCCCGGCCGGGCCGGGGCTCCCGGTCCAGCAGCGCCTTGGCTGCCATAATCATCCCGGGAGTGCAGAAGCCGCACTGGATCGCCCCCGCGTCGATAAACGCCTGCTGAAGCGGGTGGGGCCTGTCCGGCGTGCCGAGGCCCTCGATGGTCTCCACCACGCCCCCGTCCGCCTGCACCGCGAACACGCAGCAGGAGTTCACCGCGCGGCCGTTCAGAATCACCGTACACGCCCCGCACTCCCCCAGATCGCAGCCCTTTTTCGCGCCCGTCAGCCCCGCGCGCTCCCGCAGCACATGCAGCAGCGTCTCCTGTTCCTCCACAAAAAACCGCCGCTCCCGCCCGTTCAGCGTCAGACTGATCTCACAGGTCCTTTCCTTCATCATTGCTCACTCCTATGCGCGGAGGGACAGCCGCTCCGGTTTTGATACCGGGCCGGCTGTCCCTCGTTCCGTCCTTTCTTACAGCTCGCCTACCGCGGCCTCCACCGCTTTCAGCAGCTCGTCCGATTCCACCAGACCGATGGTCGCACGGGACTGGTCGCCCATGTAGATGTCCTCCGTCTGGAACGCGATGCGGTCGGTCACCAGCTTGTAGGCCACCTGGGTGCCCTTGCCCAGCCCGAACTGGCCCAGCTTCTCCGAGGAGATGAAGATTCCCCGGGAGGCCAGCAGCAGCTCGATGCCCAGAATCTTCTCCAGGTTCTTGATGGCCAGCTGGGCCTTCCGCGCCGCCCAGGGCGCCATGGACACGTGGTCCTCCTGGTTGGCCTTCGTCGGGATGTTGTCACACACCGAGGGGAAGCACAGCGTCTTGTTCTCCGAGGCCAGGGCGGAGGTGGAGCAGCAGATGATGTTGTAGCCGTAGTTCAGCCCGATGGGCTCCCCCGCCAGGGCCAGGGGCAGGCCGTAGCTCAGGGTGGGGTCGCACAGGGAGAAGCACCGCCGGTCGGCGATGTTCCCGATCTCCGCCAGGGACATGGTCAGCAGGTCCATGGCGAAGCCGGTGGGCTCGCCGTGGAAGTTGCCGCCGGACAGGAACTCGTAGTGCCCGTCTCCCTTGGGGAAGATGAGGGGGTTGTCGGTGGCGGCGTTGATCTCCACCGTGACCAGGTGCTTGATGTAGCTCAGGTTCTCCCGGCAGACGCCCTGGACCTGGGGCATGCACCGCAGGGAGTACACGTCCTGCACCCGCTCCTGGTAGTGGGGGTGCATCACGTCGTAGTCCAGATGCACCTTCCGGGACTCCTCGGTGACCCGCTGGCTGCCCTCCACCAGCCGCAGCACGTTGGCCGCCGCCTTGATCTGCCCCTCGTAGGGCCGGGCGCTCTGAATCCGGGGGTCGAAGGCACGGGTCTCGCCCCGCACCGCCTCCAGAGACAGCGCCGTGGTGATCTCAGACACCTTGTACAGCCGCTCCGCGTCGTGGACGTTCAGGCAGGCCATGCCGGCGAACATGGTGGTGCCGTTGAGCAGGGCCAGACAGTCCTTCGCCTTCAGCTGGAACTCCACCGGGGTGATCCCAGCCTTCTTCAGCGCCTCCTGGGCCGGCATCCGCTGGCCCTGGTAGAAGGCCTCCGCCTGGGGCACCCCGATGAGCACCGAGACGATGTGGGCCATGGGGGCCAGGTCGCCGCAGGCCCCCACGCTCCCCTGCCAGGGCACCACAGGATGCACGCCCTTGTTCAGCAGCTCTACCAGCCGCTCCACCACCACGGGCCGCAGACCGGATACCCCCCGGCAGAAGGCGTTCAGCCGCACGCACATGGCCGCGCGCACCACGTCCTCCGGCGCCGCCTCGCCCACGCCTCCGCAGTGGGACAGCACCGTCCGGTACTGGTGCAGGTCGCTCTCCTCAATGGACACCTTGCAGTCCTTGTGCTTGCCCAGGCCGGTGTTGAACCCGTACACCGCCGGCGCGTCCTCCCGCATCCACTCCCGCTCCATGTACTCACGCACTTCCGCGATGTGCGCCATGCACGCAGAGTCTATCTCAACCTGATACCCCTCACGGGCTACCTTTACTACGTCCTCGATGCTCAGATCTACGCCGTTTAAGATTACTTTGTTCATGCTTTTTGTCTCCTTTTGATATCAGCATTTCTTCATCATACACTCTGCCAGAGTTTTCAGTTGATAATACATGGTAACCGCCCCGGGATCGAGATGTCCCACACCTTTATCAGCCTGATAATAAGCCCGGCCGCGCACCGCTTCCATCTGCGCAGTGCTTTCCATCCCCTGTTTGGCTCCCTGTTCCATGCGCAGCAGAGCATTTTTTTCATCCGCACCTTCAATTATGGCGGTCTTCAGCTCGTTTGCCGCTGAATCCAACGTGTCAATCATGGTTTTCATACCTGGACCGGAGTTCCCCCTCCTGCAAATTCCCTCCAGCATTGCGGAAAGCACCTGGATGAGAATATGTACAGCCATAATGTCCGTATCCCACACCACTTTTGCCGCGCTGAGGTAGGCGCTTCCATACAAACTGTCTATTAAACACATCTCCGAGCCCACGAGACTAGGCA
>CAMWTG010000327.1 GCA_947177115.1 uncultured Clostridia bacterium | reverse complement strand
GTATAAATGGGAGAGCGGTTCCGCTCTGCCGGACATAGACAAATTGATCGCCCTCAGCAGAATGTTCGGTGTGACCGTTGGCTGGCTGCTGGGCGTGGAAGAGCCAGTACCGGAGGGGGCGGGCGAAGAAAAGGCCGCCCGGTCAGGCGGCAATGAAAACGAGACGGGCGAGCTGACAGAGACCCAGCTGAAAATGGTGGAGGAGATCGTAGACCGCTACCTGGCGGCACAGAAGCCGGTGAAGCGGAGGCGGTGGCCCTTTATTCTGGCGGGACTGATACTGCTGCTGGGCTTCAACAGCCTGCAGGACCAGCTTCGCAATGTCCGCTTCAACACGCAGAGCCAGTACAACAGCCTGCAAAGCACGATCAACAATGTCACCCGGTCTATGAACGACCAGATCGAGGGCATCACCAGCCGGGTGGAGGAGGTGCTGAAAAGCCAGAATGATCTCACTGCCAGCTATGGCACAGAGATCGCCTCCATTGATTTGGCCGCTGACACAGTCACCTTCACTGCCTATGCCGCGCCCAAGACCTACATCGAGGGGATGACGGCGGTATTCGCGGCGGATAACGGAGAAGGGATGGTGGAGGTCCCCGGCGATCTGGGCGGGGGACAGACCTTTTCTGCCGGACTGACCTGCTCTTTAACGAACAGTATCAATATTTCTGTTACATTTGTTATCGGAGACGTGCGGGAGACCCAACTGCTGGACAACTTTTACGGCCTTTATGCGAATTCACTGCCCGATACCGCATGGCCGGAGAGTGATTTGTCCATGACATCGAAAGCACTGACCGGCGAAGGAAAACTCAGCTGGTCCAGCACAGAGGACTATGCGTATCTCGCCAATGTCTCAGCGGCTGATTCTGTTGATGCACTTATTGGGCGGGCAGAGGTCAGATCCATACGTGTGGGTCTGTTCCGGAACCACGTGTTGCTTGGTTGGCTGGAGCCCTGCGACAGGCCGGAGGGCTATGAGAGCTATAGAAGTTCTGATTTTTACCGCTTTCCGGATCTGTCTGTAGCGCCGGAGGCGGACGATGAGTTCCGCCTCTGCACTATCGTTGTGGATGAATTTGAGCGGGAGTTTGTATACAGAGGGGATCTATATGTTCTGGATGCCGAACACGGAGAATTGACCATGGTAAAAAGCCGCGAGGTTGGTTTCGATGATCCGGCAAACTGGGAATACTAACGTGTAAAGGCGGGGGCATTGCCCCCCGCCTTCTGTATCTTATTCACCAGACCGCCGTTGCAAAATAGTCCTCCGGCGTCTCCGCTCTGCGGATGAGCTGCACCGAGCCGTCCTCCCGCAGCAGCAGTTCCGCCGAACGCAGCTTACCGTTGTAGTTGTAGCCCATCGCGTGTCCATGGGCCCCGGTGTCATGGATCACCAGCAGGTCCCCCCGTTCGATCTCCGGCAGCATCCGGTCCACGGCAAACTTGTCGCAGTTCTCGCACAGGGACCCGGTCACATCCACCATACGGTCGCAGGGCGCGTCTTCCTTCCCAGCCACGGTAATATGGTGATAGGACCCATAAACAGCGGGCCGCATCAGATCGGCGGCGCAGGCGTCCACGCCCACATACTCCTTGTAGATGTGTTTAAAGTGGAGCACCCTGGTCACCAGGCAGCCATAGGGGGCCATCATAAACCGCCCCAGCTCGCTGCACAGCTGTACATCCCCCATCCCGGCGGGGATCAAAATCTCCTCGAACTTCCGCCGGACGCCCTCGCCGATCAGGGTGATGTCGTTGGCCTCTTCCTCCGGCCGGTAGGGCACGCCGATGCCGCCGGAGAGGTTGATGTACCGGATATGGCACCCCGTCTCCGCCTTCAGCTCCGCCGCCAGCCGAAAGAGAATGCCCGCCAGCTCGGGATAGTAATCGTTGGAGATCGTGTTGGACGCCAGAAAAGCATGGATCCCGAAGGTCTTCGCGCCCTTCTCCTTCAGCATTCTGAACGCCTCGGCGATCTGCGGCCTGGTCATGCCGTACTTGGCATCGCCGGGGTTGTCCATGACCTGGTGCCCATCCTTGCCCGCGCCCAGCGTAAACACACCGCCGGGGTTGTACCGGCAGAAGATGGTCTCCGGGATATGTCCGATAGACTGCTCCAGAAATTCCACATGGGTCAGATCGTCCAGGTTGATAACGGCCCCCAGCTCGTCCGCCATCCGGAACTCCTCCGCCAGCGTGTTATTGGAGGAGAACATAATTTCGCTGCCCTTAAATCCGCAGCGCCGGGCCATCATCAGCTCCGTCAGACTGGAGCAGTCGGCCCCGCAGCCCTCCTCCCGCAGGGTTTTAAGGATGGTAGGGTTAGGCGTGGCCTTTACGGCGAAATACTCCTTGAACCCGGGGTTCCAGGAGAAGGCGGCGGTCAAGCGCCGGGCGTTTTCCCGCATCCCCTTCTCATCGTAGAGGTGGAAGGGGGTAGGAAAGGACTTCACGATCTCGTCCAGCTGCGCCTTGGTCACAAAGGGAGTTTTCATGGTCAGGTCACCTCAATTCCAGGGATTGCGGAATTTGTCAAAAAATGATATACTCCTTATGCTGCCCTTACATTCTGGCAACAGAAGGGGGGTGAGTACATGGACATCCTGATCGGATTTTTGGTATCGGTCGCAGCGGGTGTAGCGGCCAACTGCATCTGCAAGAGGCTTGACCGGAACGCCAGCGATCAAAACGATCGAAAGGGACAGTAAGCCCAGCCCAAGCAAGATGCCCCCGGAGAGGGCCAATCTCTCCGGGGGCATTTTTGTTGGGGATGAGTAAAATGGATATCCTAATCGGTATCCTCAGTATACCACACCGCCGCACCGTTTGCAAGGAAAAATTCGCTTTTCCCGTCCGGAGCCTATTCGATTAAAAGTCCGCCGTCCCCACGGTCCTCGGATGGGGCAGGACGTCGCGGATGTTGCTGACGCCGGTAAGGTACATGACCATCCGCTCGAAGCCCAGGCCG
>CAMWTG010000326.1 GCA_947177115.1 uncultured Clostridia bacterium | reverse complement strand
TTTTCAGGTAGGCCATTCAATCGTAAAGCTATCCATTTTTGAGTAGTCCGTCCAATAAGGACAGATGGATTTTTATGTCGTGGCGGAAGGATCTCGTCTGCTCATAGCGCGCCTGAGCTTCCGTAATATAGACCTTCTGCGCGTGGGCCGCTTGGGTCAGGGATTGCAGCTCTGCCCGGGCCTGAAAGCCCTGGCAGAGCTGGCGATAAGCGTACAGGGTACACAGCAGCGCCGCCAGCCCCATAGCTTGCAGGAGCAGCAGCGTACTATGTTTGCCGACCTCCTCCAGAGAAATCACAGGGGCAAAAAAGCTGTAGGCGGTATGGAGGATATACAGCTCCGCGGCAAAGATAAACAGGCCAGGAAACAGCAGCAGGCCGATATAAGGGGGCTGGCTGTCCTCGATCCAGGCCAGGAGCTTTAACACGGCATGATAGCAGCCGATGCACAGCCCAAAGAAAATCCCCTGTGCCGCCAGGAGCAGCGGATATAACAGCGGATTGCCGATAAAATAGGGATACAGCGCCGCCTCTATGGAGTTGATGATCCCGAAGGAGAGCTGTGAGACGTAGAAAGCCAGCACAGCGGCCAGCCAGGATACGCCTTGTTGGTTTCCCATCCCGAAACGGCTGACGGCATACAGTTCCAGCATACCTACGGCAATGGACAAGCTGTCATCGAGCGCAAGCCTGACCGAGATAAACTGAAGGGCACACAAAAGGAGGATGTAAACGGCAAAGTACCATAGTTTTTGCTTTTTTCTGGTGAGCCGGCCGGCGAAATAAATGTGCATCATGCCCTGTCCGGCAAGGTTCAGTGCGTCCATACACAGGCTAAAGTAATCCATATTAGAAATTCCTTCCCTTCATATGCTGCAAAAGGGCCTGGGTCAGATCCCTTTCCCGCAGCCGTGAAACGGGGATGGACTCTCCCTGGGGCAGCATGACCAGACCGGCCCGGCACCCGCGCACATGATCCAGATTGACCAGATAGCTCCTGTGGCATTTGAAAAAGCGCCTGCCGACACGGCGCTCCAGATCCTCCAGCTTGTCGTAGTAGTCAACGACCTCGCCATCGCTTTTGTGTATATAGATCTTCCGGCCCAGCACCTCGCAGTACACGATCTCCGCCAGCGGGATGACCTGGCAGGCGGTCCCCCGCTGGACAACGATGGTCTTTGCGGCCCTTTGATCCAACAGCCGGAGCGCTCTGTCCATCGTCCTCCTGAAATGGCCGGCGTCCACAGGCTTGACCAGATAGTCGTATGCCTCCACCTCAAAGGAGTCAAACACATATTCTTTCAGAACCGTCACAAAGATCAGCAGGCCGTAGTTCCCCCGCCGGCGCAGCAGCCTGGCGGTCTCCATGCCGTCAGGCCGCTCCATCTGGATATCCAAAAAGATCATATCAAAATTTCCGCCGTCTTCCAGCAGGGCGCTGCCATTTGAGAAGCTGCTGATATGGTAGGAGGAGATCCGATTTTCCTCCATATAGCCTGCAAGATAATGTGAAATCTCCCATGCCATATGCGGTTCATCATCACAAATTGCAAATTTTATCATGTGTGTCACCACGCTCCATGGAAAGGTCTGATCTATTCCGCGCATGCATATTTAATCCCGCCGCGGTACGGCGAACGATGCGCTCTATCTATGTTTAGATTAACAGATACGAAGCAATGGCGCAATCCTGATGTGATGAAATGCTGCAAATCTGTTATAAAATGTTTTCCGGCAATCTCAAAAGAGAATAGAACCGTCTGCAGGCCTGGACAATCCGGATGAATTTGCGGCGTACAGACGCACCCCGAAGCAGTAACGTAAGAATTTGTAAGAATTTTGCCCCTTGCAATGTAAGATTTACCTGCTACCCTCCATGCTATACCCAGCCGGCAACGTAAACGCCGGCGGTAAGGAGGATAATTTTTATGAAACCAAGACAACACATCATTGCGGCTGTGCTGGCACTTTGCCTGCTGTTCACCGCCTGCGGCGGGAACCAGAACGGCAGCGAACCCGCCGCCCTGTCCGGGCCAACGGCCTATACCTCGGACGTGACAGCTCTGGACCTGCCCATCACGGAGCTGACCGCCTCCGGCGTCTGCGGTAGGGCGCTGTATCTGGCGGGGATGGAGGAGTCGCCCACAGAGCAGAGCGGAGAGGATGAGATATCCGGCAGCTTTTCCTTCTCTTCCAGTACTTCTGACGATGGCGGCTACACCGTTTACTCAGGCGGAGGGAAGGCCGTGCTGTACCGGATGGACGCGGTTTCCGGTGAGGTGGTAAAGCTGGCCGGCTACACGCCGGGGGACGGCGCGTCTGTAACAGCCCTGGTTCCCTGCGGAGACGGAACCATCTGGGTGCTGGAGCAGACCGGCGCGGATCTTGGAAGCCTGGATCTCAGCGATGGCGAGAGTGGCGGCATCTTCTCCGCCAGCCCGGAAAACTTTGGCGCAGCCGGCAGACAAGTCTGGCGAAAGCTGGACGCTACCGGGGAACAGGAGATGGACCGGGTGGACCTGACGGAGCTGGCACAGAAGCTGGGTGTGGAGACAGTGACCGATACCAGGATGGACGAGGAGAACCATCTGTACGCCGCCGCCGGGTCCACCGTTGCCGTGCTGGACACCAGTCTTTCCTTCCTATTTACCTGTAAGGGGCAGGAAACGGTGGGGCGGCTGATCTCTCTGGCGGACGGCAGCGTAGGAGCGGTGACCGGCAGCGGGGAGAGCTGTACCGTCTATTCTGTGGATCTGGACGGCCAGACCCTGGGGAACGCCTGCCCTCTGACAGGAAACGTGGGGCGGATCTATACCGGAAACGAAGAGTACAGCTTTTTCTACACCAGCGGCGACAGCCTCTACGGCTGGTCCGGGGAAACCGCTTCACCGGAGAAAATGCTCAGCTGGAGCGGCGCTGGCCTGGATAAGGGACAGGTGGAGGCATTGGCCTTCCTGCCGGACGGACAAGCGGCGGCACTGCTGCGGG
>CAMWTG010000325.1 GCA_947177115.1 uncultured Clostridia bacterium | reverse complement strand
TTGGGGCGGCTGTTCATCGTCAGCCGTTCGGTCTGGGTGAGAATGATGTCATCCTCGAACTTAGAGGACAGATAGGGGGCGATGTCCTGAGCATTGCCCCAGCGGGCTGTGCCGTACTCCGCCCCCTGCCGGTACTTCTTGGCGTTCTTGCCCTTCATGTAGACGGCGAACCGCAGGCCAGCGCCGCAGGCGATGCCCACCAACAGATCAATCGGGTGAAAGCTGGGGGCGGCGGACTGAAATGCCAGCACCATCCCATCCATGATACGCAGCAGTTTGTCGGCCAGACTGATGCCAGGAGCCAGCCGCCATGCCTGCCCCAGTTTGGTGGCATACAGGCCCAGGAGGGCGTATGGCAGATTGGGAATGACGGCCTTTTTCAGATTGACCTGTTTCACCGTTCCAGCATCTTCTTTCGTACCTTCTCCGCACTGTCCTTCACCATGTCCTTGAACAGAGCCAGCTTTTGCAAAACCGAGGTCCGGGAGGCTTTTTTGACCTTTTTCCCAGCATACTCCGTAAAGGCAGCGGTGAGGGCAGATGTGTCCTGCGACTTGAAAAAGACAAGGAACTGGGGCGGAGTGGTACTCCGATCCTTCTTGATGGCATAGTCCACACCATATTTTCGGGCAATGCGGTCAAACTCCCGAATAGAGGGATCATTGATAGTGATGTTGTCCACGCCTTTTCCCTGACCAATCAGTTGTTTGACAGTCTGTTTTCCATGAGGGATAACATTCTGGGCTTTGCCTGATTTGCGGTGGGCTAAGTATTGGGAAATAGCCGCCTTGAACACCCGCCCGCTGAGTTTTGCACTGTTGATTGCCAACGCCACAGTTTTATTTTCTACTTCCTCCTGGATGGGCGTTCCCTCCTTTCCGCCAGGTTAGGGCCGCGCCGGAGGGCTAGGGTGGGACTACCAGCCAGCGCAGCAGATGTTTTCTGCTCTGCATGATCTTTACCTCTCGTTTCCCCGGCACTTCTGCCGGTGCTGTAAGTATTCGTTCCAGTCCTTTTCACGGGGCGGGGGCTTGTAGGATACAACATAGCCCTTTTGACTGTACTTCTCCTTCAGTCGGTTCGCCGCCTCTTTACCGGGGCCGTCTGCGTCCAGGCAGAGGAAAATGTACTTGATGCCCGGATTTTCCCGCAGATAGGTGTCCAGCGGTCCCTCATAGAGGCCGCAGAGGGCCACAGCGTTGCGGGTAATATCCCGGTGGAGCGTGCAAAAGCTCATCAGGTCGATGGGGGCCTCAAAGACGTGTACCCGGTCAATGCCGCTGTCGCAGGGCAGGCGAAAGCCGGTTTCCTTATCGCTGCCGGGAACTCCGGCCCGGAAGGATGCACCATTGAGATCGTAGGTTCCTCGTTTGGCTGCGAATACCGGCTTGTTTTTAGCATCCTTGCCAACAAAAACACAGTTATGGCGCTCCGTTTCCTCGTACAGCAGACCAGCGTCTACAAAGCCCCGGATAATTGTGGGAGCGATGCCCCGCTTTTTCAGATAGGCAGTCACCCGGCGGGTGTCCTCATTGGCCGGAGGAAGAACAAACGGCACAGGTTCCGCCACAGGTGCAGGCCGTTCCTTTCGCTGAACAGGCGGGGGCGTTTGGTAAGGTCGGGAGAGTCCCGGCTCCGTCCGTTCCAGGCCAGCAGGAAGTCCACCGCCTCTGGGAAGGTCTTGCCCTCAAAGTGCTGCATGAAGTCAATGGCGTCCCCGCCTTTCCCCTCAGAGTAGCGATACCAGGTGCGGCGGTCTTTGATCCGCAGGCTGTCCATCTCTTTCGTGGTGTAGTAGCTGCCAATGCGCCGGACCTGATAGCCCAGAGAGGACAGCAGAGATGGGAGGTCGGTGTCTTTGGCGTTCACTAGGTCATTGGCTGTAAAGATATGCTCTTAGCCTCCTTCCAGCCAGCCGCCAGCGGTTACTTTTTCCCGCAGCTCCGGCCCTGGCCCTTCACGGTCAGGATGCCGTCCAGGGTGGTGGCGGTGATGTGCAGCCGCTCGGCGGTGGCGATGTCGTTCTTCATGGCCTCGGTGACGGTATCCCCGCAGACCACCAGGACGTGGGAGCGCCGCAGCAGGTCCCGGCTCATGTCCAGACCGTCTTTGTGTTCCTGGGGAACCTTGTCGTTGAGGATGGGGGTCAACAGGAGCAGCGGGCAGATGGGAGTGTACCCAGCGTCATAGACCTGGCGGCAGTATCGCTGGGCCTTTTCCGTGTTCTGACAGGCACTCCCGGTCCAGGGGGCGGTGACGTAGGCGAGGGGGCGTTTCATGGTGATTTCTCCTTTCGCCGCTATGCGGCCATAAAAATAAGCGGCCCCGTCAGCCGCCGTTACTCATGTCTTGATTGACAAGCATGGTGTAGTGATTGTCCGTGGTGGACGGTGCGTTGAACAGCGCCGCCAAGAGATAAGCCCTGGTGTTCCAGACGCGGGTGGTGTTCTCCTGGATGCCTTCAAGAACCTTCTCGATGTGGGTGGAGGTCAGCTGCTCAAAACGATGCTGGACAAAGGCGGTGGGATACTCCGCGTCCCGCCCGATCTTCATGGTGGGCGCTTGGCTGAGGGCCACCTCCAGCATGATCTCCACAAACTCGTTGAGCTGCTCCCGGTTGGTGAGAGTGGCAATCAGGTCATACTCGATCTGATCTCGAATCTCATCCCGCTTCTCAAAAATTTCTTTCATTCCTTCCACCGGCTGCGCAGGTGCCTCGGAGGGGGCAGGGGGAGGGAATGAATGAGTATTTGATCGCTGAGTATTTGATTTTTGAGTTTTGAATTGATTTATATTTAATTGGGCGGGGTTCTCCGTATGCGGCGCGTCCATATCCGGGTCAGCCACATCCGGGTTTTCCGTATGTGGTAAGGCCGTATCTGGCGGGGGCATATCCGGCTCATCCGCATCCGGCGCGGACGGCTCCGGCGGCTGGGGCTTTTCATAGATAATGTACTCGGTGTCCGTAATGCGTCCGTTGGCCCCGCGAAGCTGGCGGCGAATGATGT
>CAMWTG010000324.1 GCA_947177115.1 uncultured Clostridia bacterium | reverse complement strand
TAGTGTAGTACAGCCCTTCGTACACCAGCATGGTATTCATCTGCTTTCCGGTCATACCCACAGATTGGAGCATTGCCAGTTCCCGCTTTCGGGCAAGTATGCCCGTCAGCACGGCGTTGATGAAGTTGAGCACACCTACCAGACCAATAATCCCTGCCAGTGTGCCGCCCAGGGTCAGGAACATACTCCGAAAGCCCTCGAACTCGGCTGTCTTGCTCTGTTTGCTCTCGTAGTCGCAGGTAGGCTGGACGGACTCCGTGTATTCCTTCAAAAAGTCCTCCATAGCGGTATTGGACTCCTGGGCGGTGTTGAAAGCGTAGATCATGACTGAGTTCATGCCGGTATCCCGCTTGAACAACTCCGCTCCCATGGCCAGTTCGCTGGCCCCGAGGGTGTAGTAGCGGTAGGTGAGGGCGCGGGGGATCTCAATCTGGGCGCAGACAGTGTACTCTTTTTCCGTATAGCGCTTGACCCGGGGAATGAAGTTGGCCTCCCCGCGCTCATAGCGGGCGTCCGCCTCCTCTGGGGAAATTTCCTCTCCAGTGTCCGTATCAACATTCGTCCACTCCTCCACATATCGGAGCTTCACGATATCCCCCACCTGAAAGCAGTTGGCATTCTCGTTGATCATCCCGTATTCGTTGGCGGAATAGACGGCGGCAATGGCGTTCTGGCCGGGATCGGATAAGGGGGCAATGTCTCCCGCCAGCACATTTATCTCGCCGAGAATGAAGTCCTCCAGGCCATAGAGTTGGGCATTGCCCACGACGGTGCCCTCGCTCACATGCTCCTGGGAGGCGACGATGCTGTCCAGCATCTCTTCGGGATAGTGCCGGCTGTAGTCCTGACGGAAGTACTCCTCCGGCAGAAGAGCCTGAATAGCCTGCTCCTGGCCATAGACCCGGCCTCCCTCGGTGATACCGCCTTGGGTGCTGACCTGGGCGATGATCTCTTCCGAAAGCGCCTGGTCCGCCGAGCGGAAGTTGGCGCCGGTCTGGAAGTAGTCGGCGTGGCCCAGGACAAAGTCGGTGACTACTTGACCGGAGAGATATTTCTCCATATCGAAGCCGTTAGCAAACGTATACACCAGATTCATCAGTACCACCGCCAGGGTCAGAGAGAGGATGGTAACTCCCGTTTTACTTCTGCTCCGGCCCAGGTTGGCCCAGGCCATTTCGGGCAGGGACGCGCCGGTGGCGCCAGCCCTGACTGCCCGTTTGCCGCCTTTTTTCCCGGACTGCTGTCCGCCTTCAGTATAGCGCACCGCCTCCACCGGAGAAACCCTGGAGGCAATCCGCCCAGGCCGTGCGCAGGAGAGGAACACCGTCAGCAGGGAAAACGCCGCCGCGCCAATAAAAATCCAGGGACTACAGGAAACAAAGGCGTTCTTATAGCTGAGATGGGCCATGATGACCGGGGTCAGCTTGTTGCCGATGACGAAGCCAAGGAGCAGGCCGGCAGGAATGCCCATCAGACTGAGCAGGAGGCCCTGCTGGCGGATCACACGCTTGAGTTGCTTTCCAGTGGTGCCGATGGTTTTCAGCAGGCCGTAAAACCGGATATCATTGGTGACGGAGATCTGGAACACATTGTAGATGATGAGATACCCGGTGAAGATGATGAGCAGAAGGATCACCACAATGGCGGCGAACGTCATGAGATCAAAACTCTCGGAGATCCGGTCCCCGGTGTAGCCCCAGTTCACGCCGATGTTCAGGTAGTTCTCCGCCCCTGCCTCGGTGCATTGATAGCCGTAATTTCCCAGCACCGTACACAGGTTTTCCTTGATGCCTACCGCGCTCTTAAACATCACATCCAGATTCCACGTGCCTGTCATGGAGTTCCGATCCCCGCCAGACAGGGCGCAGATCTCCTCAGCGGCGGACCGGGGCAGAAGCACGTTGCTGGCGCTCACGGCGCTGTCGTACTCCCACCAGCCGGAGAGGGTGAAAGTCCGCTCTATTGTGCGGGGATGCGCGGTTCCATCGTCCAGAGTAATAGGCATGGTAAATTGTGCGCCCACCCTGGGCTCGACGCCCAGCAGGGCCAGGACGTGGGTATCCGTCGCGGCCTCGTCTGTGCCTTCCTGGGGGAGTGTGCCCTCCACGGGGGTGCAGAAGTAGTGGGACGCGCCGCCCGGTTCAATGTAGCTGACCTCCACATGGGACTTGTTGAAAGGCAGGTCGTGGGGCATTCCCACAAAGAGACGGCACCAGGAATCCTGAATCAGCGGATCCTGGCGGAGCTGCTCCGCCTGTTCCCAGGTGATATTTTTCACAGTGCCGTGGGCGTCGCCTCCGGCCCTGCGGAAGTTCTCCTGCTGGTAGGAGTAGTTAATGGACGCGGCGATGGTAAACAGGGAGGTGAACAGCACCGTGGTCAGGGCGATTGCCAGCGCTGCGATGGTGTTTCGGGCCCGGGTCGCTTTCATGGAACGAAAGCCAAGCCGCCGGACACAGTTTCCATTGGATACTTTGATCATGCCGCTCCCTCCCGTACCACAATGCGGCCGTCCTCAATGCGTATGATGCGGTCAGCCATCTGGGCAATTTCCTCGTTGTGGGTAATCATTACAATGGTCTGGGCAAACCGCTGGCTGGTGACCTTCAGCAGGCTCATTACATCCTGGCTGGTCCGGCTGTCCAAGTTTCCGGTGGGCTCGTCCGCCAGGATGATAGCAGGCTTCGCCGCCAGCGCGCGGGCGATGGCCACCCGCTGCTGCTGACCGCCGGAGAGGTTGCCCGGCAGGTTTTGCAGCTTGGAACCCAGTCCCAGGGTTTCAATGATCTGGTCTGTATAGCCTTTGTCTGGCTGTCCGCCGTCCAGCCATCTGGGCAGGACGATGTTCTCATACACGTTCAGCACTGGCACCAGGTTATAGTTCTGGAACACAAAGCCAATCTTCCGCCGCCGGAAAATGGTCAGTTCCTCGTCCTTCAGGGTGGAGAGCTCCCTGCCGTCCACAGTGACGGAACCGCTGGTGGGACGGTCCAGCCCGCCCAGCATATGCAGCAGAGTGG
>CAMWTG010000323.1 GCA_947177115.1 uncultured Clostridia bacterium | reverse complement strand
GGATGGGAGCTCATCAGGTAGGGCACCAGATACTGCTCCAGGCCGTAGCGCTGGGTCAGCCGCTGGTATTTCTCCCGGAACCGCTCGTAGACCTCGAAATGGGGCTTCCCCATGTAGTCCAGCACCTGGGCGGAGCAGTGTTCCGGAGCCACCTTCAGCTGTCCGGAGACATGATACCGCACCAGCTCGGACAGGAATTCGCTGTTTTTCTCGCACAGCAGGTAGTCGAACCGGATGCCGCTGCGGATGAACGCCTTTTTGACCCCCGGTACCGCCCGGACCTTCCGCAGGAGGGCCAGGTAATCGGCGTGGCTGGGGTCGAGGTTCCTGCACGGGACAGGGGCAAGGCAGGAGCGGTTTTTGCACATGCCGTTTTTCAGCTGCTGTTGGCAGCTGGGGTGGCGGAAGTTGGCCGACGGCCCGCCTACGTCGTGGACATACCCCTTGAACTTGGGGTCCCGGGTAAAGCCCTCCACCTCCCGGACCACGCTCTCATGGCTGCGGGAGGTGACCATCCGCCCCTGATGGAAGGCCAAAGAGCAGAAATTGCACCCGCCGAAGCACCCCCGGTTGTGGGTGACGGAAAACCGCACCTCCTCGATAGCCGCCACGCCGCCCAGGGCCTCGTACATGGGATGGACCTCCCGGGCGTAGGGCAGCTCCGCCACCGCGTCCAGCTCCGCCCGCGTCAAAGGCATGGCGGGGGGATTGACCACCAGGGTACGGTCCCCATGGCGCTGGAGGATAGCCCGGCCCCGGATGGGGTCGTGTTCCTCGTATTCGATCCTGGTGGCGATCGCATAGTCCCGCTTGTCGGAGGCGGCCGCCTCAAACGAAGGGACCGTAAGGCTCTCAAACGCGCAGTCCGGCTCTCTGGCGGCGTAAGCGGTGCCCCGGATATCGGTCAGGCTCTCCACCGGCTCGCCTTTGGCAAGCCGCTTTGCGATCTCCCGGGAGGCCCGCTCGCCCATGCCGTAGACCAGCAGGTCCGCCTGGGCGTCGAAGAGGATGGAGCGGCGCACCGTGTCGTCCCAGTAGTCGTAGTGGGCGAACCGCCGCAGGCTGGCTTCCAGCCCGCCGATGATGATGGGCGTGTCCGGGAACGCCTCCCGGGCCCGGTTGGCGTAGACGATGGTAGGCCGGTCGGGCCGCAGGCCCATCTTATTTCCGGGGCTGTAGGCGTCGGAGGAACGGCGTTTTTTCGCGGCGGTGTAGTGGGCGACCATGGAGTCGATATTCCCGCCGCCGATCATAACGGCGTACCGGGGCCTGCCCATCGCCCGGAAGGCGTCCGCCGAATGCCAGTCCGGCTGGGCCAGCACCGCCGCCCGGTACCCCTCCGCCTCCAGCACCCGGGCGATGATCGCCGTGCCGAAGGAGGGGTGGTCCACATAGGCGTCGGCGGTGACCACCAGGAAGTCATAATACCACCAGCCCCGGTCCTGCATATCCTGGCGGCTGACGGGAAGAAAGTCAAATTGGTCCATAGCGTGCCTCCTGTATAAAAGTATCCTCTTGCCAAAAGAGGCCCGGAGAGGCGGTCACTTCCCTCCGCGAAAGGCGGGGAGGGAGCCGAAATACTTCTCCACAAAGGGGACGGTCTGGACCGCGTACTCTTTGCCTTTCAGATAATTCAGCAGGCCCGCATCCGTGGGGAAGTCAAAGCGCAGGTAGTAGCTGTACAGCGCCTGACGGGTCTCACCGTAGCGGCGGTTCGCCTCGCCCCGGCCATATTTGCCGTCCCCCAGAAGGGGGTGGCCGGCATCAGCGAAGGATGCCCGGATCTGATGGGTGCGGCCCGTCAGAAGTTCCGCTTCGGTCAGGCTCAGCTCTCCCTTGACTGCCAGGGTGCGGTACAGGGTAACGGCAGCCCTGCCGTTTGGGACGGGGTGATGGTAGACGGAAACCTGCTTTTTCCCCTCGTCCTTCAGGAGAAAGCATTCAAGTTTCCCCTGGGGTGGAACCATCCTGCCCAGAGTGATGCAGAGATATTTCTTCGTGATCTCCCGGTCCCGGATCTTGGCGGTGAGGATGCGCAGGGACTCCGCATTTTTGGCGGCGATGACAATGCCGCCGGTATTGCGGTCAATACGGTTGCACAGCGCGGGAGCAAAGGCGTTCTCCCACTTGGGGTTCCACTCCCGCTTTTGATAGAGATAGGCTTGGATATGGTTGATGAGCGTGTTCACCTTCTCCGTCTCATCGGCGTGGACCACCATGCCGGGACGCTTGTCCGCCAACAAAATATTTTCGTCCTCATAGAGGATGTTCAGCTTCGGCTGGAACAGAGTCAGGAACAGATTGTCCTCCCTCGGCTGTTCAAAAAATTCATCGTTGATGTACAGCTGGAGCACATCTCCCTCCCGGAGCCGCTGGTCCCGCTGGCAGCGGGCATTGTTGCACTTGACCCGTTTGATACGGATATACTTTTGCAGCAGCGCCGGGGGCAGCAGCGGCATAGCCTTTGAAAGGAACCGGTCCAGCCGCTGTCCTGCATCGTTTTTCCCAATTGTAAATTCCCGCATGGGTTCCTCCCCGCGTTTATTTCGGCCTTCCTACACAGCAAGCATAGACGGCAAATTCGGCCTCCTTACTGTCCGTTGGCTCTGAGGACAGGCCCAGCAGCTCGTCCAGCGCCTCCTGATCATAGGCGGCCAGGGCGCAGCAGCCCAGCTTCAGCTCCTCGCAGGCCAGATAGACGTTCTGACAGGAGTGTCCTGTATCCAGCAGGATATCCTTATGGCCGTGTTCATCATACCGCCACTCGCTGCGGTATGGTACCGCCGTCCACACCAGGCATGCCGGAGCCGTTCCCGCAAATGTCTGGCCCGCCAGGGCATAGGTCAGCTGGTCCGCCTGGTTCGCCCGGCAGCCCAGCCGCTCCAGGCGGTGCTCCAAAGCCAGATAATGGTACAGCCCCGGTTTCAGTCCTTCCACATGATTGACGAAGGCATACAGCTCCAACGGGTGCCGTGCGCCGCCGGAGGGCGCGGTGCGGAGGGTCCGATGCTCGCCCGCCTGCTTCTCCCCCTGGG
>CAMWTG010000322.1 GCA_947177115.1 uncultured Clostridia bacterium | reverse complement strand
GTATGGCAGATACACCAATCTCGTGTGCCTTGAGATGTACTCCGGCCAAAATTCACGTTGCGTGCACGCCTCATACGGCTGGCTGATAAATGCCAAATCCGGGCAGTCTGTTTCCAAATTATACTGGCCATATTCCAGTGATGGGATGCCTTGTGGAGTGAGAAAATCTTTATAAATCATCTCTCTAGCTTGTACTCCATTTTGATTTATCTCACGATAGACAGGAGTCCGAACCACAACCGGGTCAAATCGGGGGTCGCCCCGCATAAACTCATAGACGCTCTCCATGGAATCCCATTTCTCGCCCAGCTCCGCGAAAAATACCGCACGGACTTGATAAACGGCTTCTTCCGGCAGTTTTTGGACAAATTCCTCTAAAGCCGCCTCCAGCTCTCCGCCGGTCTCAGCCTCGCCCCACAACGCCTCGATATCCCGCAGACGCTCCAAGGGCAGCTTGGTCCTCAGCTCATTGCTATGCCGCTCCAATTCGGCCCTGATCTGCCCGATCATCTGCCCGCCGTTTTCCAACAATTCCTTTCGCAGTGCGTGATCCTCCGCTGCGCGCAGATACCGTGCCGCCTCAAGTAAAGTCTTTCCCATGTTTGTGAGATAGACGAGCATGGAGTATCTCATAAAACCCTCTCTTATCTGTTGAATTCGATTAAATGCGCGACCTTCCGGTATGCTTCACTCTGCTTCAGCGCTTCCACTGCCGGATCGTTCGGCTCATACCGCGCCAAAATGACCCGCACCTGATCCGCCAGCGCCCGCACCTCCGGCGATGGGGCCAGCAGCTCCTGTACCTCGGGCGTATTGTCCAGCAAAAACGCCGCCATCTTTTGGGTACCCGGATACGCCGTCACACCTTCCCGCAGCAGCCGTATATATGAGCCGCAGTCACCGCCGTCCAACGCTTGGAACGCCTCTTGACAGTACCAGGCGGCACGGTACATCCCCGGCAGCATACGGAAGTTGTCACCACGCAGCGCCTCCTCCTTATAATACCGGGAGACGAAGGTCCCCACGATCCGGGCAAATGCCCGGCAGAGCGCTATGCCACGCTCCGCGTCTTCCCAATCGCAGGAATGTACCGCAACGATGGCCAACCCCCTGGCCCAGATCAGAGACGAGAGCTGATCGGGAAGCGCCCCGGCTGTCTGAAGCGTCAGATCACCCGTCAGACCGGCATTCCGGCCCAGACGCCCAGCCAGCTTATCCATTTCTTCCAAGGCCAGCATTTTTCCGGGCGGCGGGAACTGGACACCCTTCTCCAAGGCATATTCCAACGCGGCAATGGGCAGATGATCCCAATCTGCCACCGAGCCCAAAAGCCGGCCGATTTCCTCCACATCCTCCGTCTGCATAATAACTGCGGCGGCACCTATCTCGCACTTGCCGAGCAGAGGAGCAAAAAGCGTATACGTATACTGTGTAAAATCCTCTGCCTCTTCCTCTTTTTTACGGTATTGACGCGCAAAGGCCGCTGCGCTCTCGCGGAGAAACAGATCCTTTTGCCCTGTCCCATGTGCCTCTATGTATTCCGGCATAGAGACCTGATCGTAGAGGGCAGCGATCAGCTTTTCGGCGCGCAGCTCAAAAAAAGCGTTGAGACAACCAACAAACTGACTGTTATCCATAGACGAATAGTCAACTTGCATCAGGAGCGTATCCGCCTTTTCCTCCTGGCCGCAGCGATAAAGGGCCTTTCCATAGAGAATGCGCATAGTATGCTCGTTCCGCGCGCCGGCAAGCTTCACGGTGCTGTACAGCAGTCCGTCCATATCCCCCCGGCCAGCCCGGAACTCATTGATCGCCTGGCCGTATATTGCGCACCACTCCACGCACTTTTCATAGCTCTCCTGCTTCCAGCAGCGGTGCGCCATTGTATAGGCCACATCAATACAGGTAAAGTAAGAGTGCGGGAACCACGTCCGGGCCATTTCGGCCCATTCCTCCGTTTCGGGCGCATCCTTCTTGTCCCCCTCTCTCACGGCGTACCGCACCGCGGGCGGACCATAGCTGGACCAGTTCCGTTTCTTCGTTATGACCAGATCCATCATCTTTTTGATCCAGTCGAACTGCTCCGGACGGCCATTTGCACTCTCCACATACAAAAAAGTCAGCCGCAGATCTTCCGGGTCCTTTTCAAGCTCCTCCAGCAGTATTTTCCGATTCCGCTCTGGCTTGGACGTTCTCCACTCGGCCTTACTGGCGATATACCCGTCATGGTGAAGTATTGTCCGGCTCAGTTCCAGCTTGCATTTGACGCCGTCTACCAGCGGGATATGTTCATGGATCGCGCCCACATAGCGTATGCCCGAGGACATCCGCACCAGCCGCACGCCGGCGAAATCCGTATATCCGCCGCGCTCCAACTGCTCTGTCAGATAGTTGCGGATCATCACGGCTCCGACCCGCTCCTTGCGGCGCTTCAAAGAGGTAAGCAGCTCTACCAGCTCTGAGATATCCCCGTCCAGCCACTCGTCCGCGTCTACGGTCAGGAACCACTTGCCGGAACAGCGGTCCATCACCGCGTTCCGTGCTGCGGAAAAGTCGTTGATCCATGGGAAATCGAACAGGATATCCGCGTACTTTGCCGCGATTTCATAACTGCCGTCTGTAGAGCCGGTGTCCGCCATAACCACTTCACACGGGACCGCATCCCGCAAAGGCTGCAAAGACTTCAGACACCGCTCCAGACAGCGGATCTCATTTTTAAAAATAATACCGATCGATAACTGAGGTCTAGCCATGATTCCTACCTCCTGAAAAACTAGTCGTATGTTGTATCAGGGCCATCGGGAAAACCAGGGGCCCACAGGCTTTCCCCATTGTCCCGAAAACAGAAAACAGGGGCCGGGCACAAGCCCGGCCCCCATGTTATGCGGTATAAAGCTGCGTCTCAGCCTTTGAGAGATTAGCCCAGCAGCTGGAGAACGCCCTGGGGCACCTGGTTCGCCTGGGCCAGCATGGCCTGGGCGGACTGGACCAGGATGTTGTTCTTGACGTAGCTCATCATTTCCTCGGCCACGTCGGTGTCGC
>CAMWTG010000321.1 GCA_947177115.1 uncultured Clostridia bacterium | reverse complement strand
GGGCTGCTCCTCTTGGGGCATAGGAAAGGCGGAGGGCTTCTCGCTCTCCGCCTGCTGGTCTATCATTGTGATCTGTTCCATCTCGGAGGGGAACAGCCCCTCCAGCGTCAGTTGTTGATAAGCTCCGCCGTCACGATCTCCTCCGCCTGTGCTTTCAGCGCGTTCATGTGCCGCACCCAGTCCATCTGCCGGGTCTTTTTGTCCGGCGCCGGGTCCGCCGCCAGCAGCTCCTCCATCAGCTGCCCCATCCGGGCGGATGCCGTCTCCTGCACCTCCCACAGGTGCGGGAACAGTTTCCCGGTCAGGGTCAGGTGGTTGTAGAGGAGCTTGTTGTTCTCCTCCAGGTACGCCCTCCGCATCCGGCCGTACTTGCCCAGCGGACGGTCCTCCATTTCCTCCAGCTGGATGTCCGGGATCAGGTAATCCCCTGCCTGTCTGTAAGTCAGCTCTGCCATTGTCCTGTCTCCTTTCCTCGGCCTGTTCGACCTGTTTTGCCCTTTCGTAGGTGCGGATCGCCCGCTCGACCTCACGGAACACCTGGGAAGATACCTCGCTGACCGCCGTACCCAGCACATTGGACGCCGCCTGGGTATTGAAGTCGAACACATCCATGAAATCTTCCGGCTCAAAGCAGCTCTCCGGGTCCTCCACACAGCGGGAATAGAGCATATATCGGATGCTCGTTTCCGCCGCCCTCCGAAAGGATACCTCTACGTTGAACTCATCATACCCGTAAAGGAAGGAATCGTCAACGATGCCGAGGATGACCTCTTTATTGTCATCCCAATATTCCGAAGCGAGGCGGGAGGAGATTTTTTCGATCTGCTCATCCAGCCCCGCCCCGGCCTCCACGCCGTAGGCCCGCTCCAGCGCGTCCTGCACAGCGGGGACATACTCCTCCCGCATGGACCAGAGGTTGACCGGGCGGGAGTTCTCCCTCTCCCCGGTGTCCGACACATCGAACACATAGCGCAGCTTCGGGCGGCTGCCCGTGTTGTCCACCAGCGCGATGCCCTTGGACCCCCGGCGCACATAGCGGCGCATGGTCTTGTTCCACAGGTCGTACTCGGCGCAGGCCGTGGCGTCCGGGCGCTGCTTGTAGATCATGAGCTGCTCATTGTAGGGGTATTTGTAGAGCCGGGCCGCAGTGGTAAGGAAGGCTGTCCACTGCTCCCGGCTCCCGGTCACTTGTCTGGCGGCTTCTTCCGCCATCTGGGTGTAGTAGGCGGCTTTCGAGGGGAACGGTACGACCGCCGCCCCGTCCGCCCGCAAGGGTTCATTCAATGCCATAGGTTGCCTCCGTTTCTTTCAGATTTGTGTGCCTGGGTCAGATGTCCGGGTACAGGTCCAGGCTGTCAAACTCCGCGTCCGTCATGCCGTCCAGCTTTTCCAGGACGCTTTTGGAGAGGCGGTCCAGCCGCCACTCCGAGGGCGTGAGCTGGAGGCGCATGGCCTCCAGCTCCGCGATCAGCCCCGCCCGTGTGCCGGGGTTGTAGAGCATCATCATGATCCGCTCGTCCCGTGTGAACTCCTTCATCGCTCATCCCGTCCGGCCTGCTTCTGGGGCGGCCTGCGCTCAGCCGGTTCCCCATTGGAAAAGGCTTTCAGCGCGTCCAGGACGGAGTGCCGCTCCGTTTCAGGCTCATCCTTTCTCCCGTTGTTGATGATCCCATCAATGGAGTTGTAATCGTCCTCCACCGCCATCTCAGCGTTCTTCAGGTAGTTCTCCCGCAGGGCGAAGTTTTCCAGCTCCTTAAAGCCGATGGAATCCACATAGTGGCAGGATACCATGCCGCCCACCTTGAGCGCCACGATGTCGCTGACCGACAGGCTGTGTCCCCGGAAGTCCTCCGGGCGGGCGGTGTTGAACTGCACATAGAACGCCTCCAGCTGCGCCATCACCGCCTCTGGCGTATCGGGCGCCTTGGGCAGCTCCCCGTGGTAGACCACCTCGTAGTGGTCGATGTCCGGCTCCTTGCCCTGCCTCTGCAAGCTGGCGTAGGATTCAAACCGCTCATAGAGGGTGTCGTCCGTCCGCCGCAGCTGTAAGATGGCGTAGGCGTCGGTGGCGCTCTCCAGAAACGCCGTCAGGTGGCCGGGGGATTCGTCCACGCCGTTCACCTCGTCCCATTTTTTGATGTCAGACATCCTGCTCCTCCTTCCTCAAAAATGGCAGGCCGTTCTCCTTTGCGTCCTGCCTCTGCTGCTGTCTGCGCTCCTCACTGTACGGCGGGCGGATGCCCACGCACCGTTTGGGGATGCGGTAGGTCACGGACCTGCCCTGCCCGGTCTCTTTCAGGACAAAGGCGTCCGGGAACCGCCGGGACAGCTCCCGCAGCTTATTGATGAGCCTTGTGTCGTGGGTGTAGACCTCCGCCGTGTCCAGTTCGTTGTCCCACAGGATGATGGTCTCCTGCTCGGCAAGGGTCAGCCTCTGGCGGCTCATCGGCTTTCCTCGCGGTGCTTTTTCTCCGGCGCGGGAGAGGGCTTGTCTTTCTGGCCGCTTTTCAGGGCGGAAAGCTGGCCCAGCACAGACTCCCGCTTTTCGGCCTGCGCCTCCTGTTCCCGCATGACCGCCTTGTCCATGAGCATCCCGTAGTCGGTGGGCGTCATGGAGCGGCTCCCCAGCTTGTTCTCCGCAAGGACCATATCCCGGACTTCGTTGATGGAACAGCCCACGACCTCCAGTTCGCCGCCCCTGGTCTCGTTGAACTTCTCGTCATACAGGTGGTAGTCCCAATGCCCCGCGCCGCACTCCACGGCGAGATAGGCGTTCCAGCCGATCTTCCACGCCGCCTGCTCCGCATCCAGCACCGGCTCCGGGCGGCAGACGCCCCCGCCGCGCTCCAGCACCTCGGCAAACTGGCAGATGTGGTAGACCTCGCTCCCGACATAGGTGTGGTAGTCGTCGATATACTCACACCTGGCGGAAAAGGTGCGGTCAGGATACTCTACCTCGATCTTCCCACCGTTGGGGAGGCGGAACTGCTCGTCATAACTGCTGTTGATGAAGCGGATGTCATCCTTGGGCAGCGTTTCCGGCTCCCAGATGGAG
>CAMWTG010000320.1 GCA_947177115.1 uncultured Clostridia bacterium | reverse complement strand
TTGGTTCTTTTCCCACAAGGGAAAAGAATGCCCCCGCCCCGGCGAGGGGCGAATCAAAAACAAGATTGGCAGCTGAGGCCGCCGCGCAGCGGCGGCAATCCTCCGCCTCACTCCCCTATAGAAACCGTCCTTCTCTCGATCCCCGCCATGGCCCGCTCGATCAACCCCTCTACATCCAGCGCCCTCTCATACTCGACCACCTCATCCAGATGGGGATGCGTCTTGGGATGCCGGGGCGTGAACACCGTGCAGCAATCCTCATATGGCAAAATGGATGTCTCAAATGTCCCGATTTTCCGGGAAACAGCAATGATCTCCGTCTTATCCATCCCGATCACGGGCCGCAGCACCGGCAGGGTGCACACCTCGTCCGATACCGTCAGCGCATCCATGGTCTGGCTGGCCACCTGGCCCAGGCTCTCTCCGGTCACCAGGGCCCTGGCTCCTGTGCGCCGGGCCACCCGCTCCGCCAGGCGCATCATGAACCGCCGCATGATCAGCGTGAAATGATCCTCCGGACAGGCCCGGCGGATCTCCTCCTGAATCTCCGTAAAGGGCACGATATGCAGCTTCATCCGCCCGCACCAGGGGGTCAGTTCCTTCGCCAGCCGCACCACTTTGTCTAGGGCCTGCTGGGACGTATAGGGCGGGGAGAAGAAATGGACCAGCTCCAGCTGCACCCCCCGCTTGGCGATCATATATGAGGAAACCGGGCTGTCGATGCCGCCGGACAGCAGGCTCACCGCCGTACCGCCCATGCCGATGGGCAGCCCCCCCGCCCCCGGCTGGCTGGGCCCGTGGACATAAGCCGCCTTCTCCCGGATCTCCACATGGACGCACAGCTCCGGCTTGTGGACGTCCACCTTCAGGTGGGGATAGGCATCATGGAGCAGCCCCCCTACATATTGGCTGATCTCCATGCTGTTCATGGGGAAATGCTTGTCCGCCCGCTTGGTCTCCACCTTGAAAGTCCCGGCGGCGCGGAGCTCCGCGTCCAGATAGTTCTGAGCGCAGTGGAACACGGCGTCCTTGTCCTTGGGGCAGGAGCGGGCCCGGGTGGCGGCAACGATGCCGAACACCTGCCGGCAGGCGGCAAAAGCGCCCTCCAGGTCGCAGTCCCCGCTCTGGGGCTCCACATAGATCGTGCTTTGTTTGGAATACACGTGAAAACTGCCGTAATGCTGGATCCGGCGGCGGATGTTCGCGCTGAGTTTGTCCTCAAAGGAGCGGCGGTTCAGACCCTTGAGCACGACCTCTCCCAATTTCAGCAGAATGATCTCGTTCATAGTTTGCTTTCCTTTCCTGTTGCTTTTCTGCCACATTATAGCCGATTCCTTCTCGATTGGCAAGGGCGGCAGGGCGAAAAACACCGGGGCCGGACAAAATGTCAGCCCCGGTCCCTATTCTTCCGCCGCATCACATCCACCAGCCGCTCCACCGCCGCCAGCTCCTCCTCTGTCAGCCCATCGGTGTATATCACGCCGCCTTCTTTCCGCCGGGGAAACACCAGCGCGTCTACAGAGAGATCCAGCAGCTCCATCAGCGCGAACAGCAGCGGCACCGATGGTTTCCGCCGGGAACTCTCGATATTCTTCAAGTGGATGGGGGTGATGTCCAGCAGCTCCGACAGAGTCTCCTGGGTCAGCCCCTTCCGCATCCGCGCCGCCCGGATGGCTTCTCCCAGCTCTCGTATTTCTGCTCCCATTTCTATCAGCTCCCTCTACAGTTATCTTACAGACAACGATTCCTCTTGCAAATTGTCTGAAAGAATACTATAATATATTCTTATAGATAACCAAAGGAGAAATAAATTATGCACTGGTTTCTTATGGCGGCCATCGCCCTGGCGGCAGCCGCCGCACTGTGGTCCTCCCAGGCTCTTACCGGACGCGGCGGGCCGGCCTGCCGGACGGCCTCCGGCGGGGAGGGCGAGGCGTTCCGCCGCTGGGCGGAGGACCCTGCCATCACGGAGGGCCTGGCGCGAGCGGTGGAGGCCCTGGGGGAGCTGATGGCCCATCCGGAGCTGGGCGGGCCCGGCTTCCTCACCCTGCGTCTGCCCCAGCCGGGCGAAGACGGCCTTGTGACGGCGGCGGCCCAGTACCCCAACATCCGGGAGGCCATGTACTGCCGCGTTGTCCGCCGGGAGCTGGACCGGGACGCCCTGCTGGCAGCCGGCGTCCCGGAGGCGCTGCTGGCCCTGGAACCGCAGTTTGAGACGGACAGCGGCGGGGTAGTGGTGGTCTCCGTGCAGGCCGTTCCCATGGGAGAGCTGCTGGCGGAACAGATCTCCGGCCGCACGGACCGGCAGGCGGCGCTGCGCCTGCTTGCCGGCCGTTTGGGAGAGCGTTTCCCACGGCTGGAGGTGCGCCCATTTGGTTCGGAGCTGCTGCTGACGCCGGTGCGGGAGGAGAGCCGGAGCCCGTACTGACGGTCCCGGGCGATCCATACGCATTTTCTGCGCTATGCAGAAAAGCCCTGCAGCTTCACGCTGCAGGGCTCTCTCCTCTGTTCCTCGTCTATTATCCGTCAGAAGGCGCGGGGGACAGTTCAATTTGATCCAGCAGGCCATACCGCTGCTTCAGCAGCAGGATGCGCAGGACGCTCTCGTCCACCCGCTCCCGGGTGATCTCCCCCTCCTCCACCGCCTGGATCAGGGCATCGATAGCCTGGTCCAGATCCGTGGGGCACAGCAGTATATCCACGCCGGCCTTCACCGCTCTGACGGCGATCTCGGCGCTGCCGTAGTAATCCGTCATAGCCTGCATCTGCAGGCCATCGGTGACCACCACGCCTGTAAAGCCCATCTCCTCCCGCAGCAGCTCTGTTACGATGGCATAGGAGAACAGGGCTGGCTGGTCATCGATCTGGTCCACAATCAAGTGGCCCATCATCACCGCGTCCGCCCCGGCATCAATCCCCGCCTGGAAGGGCAGCAGCTCCCCCTCCCGCAGCTCGTCCAGCGTCTTGTGGACATAGGCGGAACCGTAGTGGGTGTCGGCGGCGGTATCCCCGTGGCCGGGGAAGTGCTTGAGGGTGCAGGCCACCCCGCCCTCATGGAAC
>CAMWTG010000319.1 GCA_947177115.1 uncultured Clostridia bacterium | reverse complement strand
TCCATGGAGGACGTGGTGGCCAGCACCGTGGACGCGGTGAAGGCCGTCCAGGAAAAGCGGCAGGAGAACTTCCGGAAACGGCTGGAGAAGGCGGTGCGCCGGGAGAAGCGCACCGTCAAGCGCCGGGAGCCGGAGCTGCGCCGCCCCCTGCCGGAGGCGGAGGCGGAGCCTCCCGCCGGAGAGACCGCCAGCCGCCACAAGCGGCGGTTCCGGGAGTGCCGCAGGAACCTGTTTCTGGCGGTATGCGCGCTGGCTGCGCTGTGGGCGCCCTGGGTGCTGGAGAAGCTGGGCTCCCCCGTCCCCTTCTTCAGCGAGAGCGCCGACAACGCGGCCCTCTGCGTGCTCATCGCCCAGGCGGTCATCTCCGTCCTGTGCTGGCCGGTGTACCGGGCGGCGGCCAGGTCGCTGGGCGATGGGGCCTGGACGGTCAACGCCACCGCCCTGCTGTGTACCCTGGTGACGCTGCTGGACGAGATGACCATGCTGATCCTGCCCCAGCGGACCGATGCGCCCCCCCTGGGGGGCGTGGCCGCGGCCATCAGCGTGTGCGCCCTGTGGGGCCTCACCGGCTGGCACCGGGGCATGGCGGAGACTTTCCGCATCGCCGCCATGGGGGAGCCCGCCCGGGTGGTGGACAGCTCCGGACAGGGCATCGCCCGGGGCCAGGGCACCGGCAGGGGCTTTTTCACCCGCGCCGCCATGGAGGACACCGCCTCCCAGTGGCAGAGGCTGCTGCTGCCGGTGCTGGCGGCGGCATCGCTGGTGTTCGCCGGACTGTCCTCCTGGGGGCAGGACCGGCCCCAGGATTTCCTGTGGTGCTGGTCGGTGGTGCTGTGCGCCTCCTCCTCCCTGGTGTTCCCCATGGCCTTCTCCGTGCCCTTCGGGCGGGCTGCGGCCCATCTGGCCCGCAGCGGGGCGGCGGTGGCGGGGATGTACGGGGCCTCGGCCTTTGCCTCCGACCGCCGCCTGACGGTGACGGACACGGACCTCTTCCCCTCCGGCGCGGCCTCCCTGTCGGGCATCAAGCTCTACGGCGAGGAGCAGAACCACGCCCTCTCCTACGCGGCCACCCTGGCCATCCAGGGCGGCGGCCTGCTGGGCAGGCTCTTCAACGATGCCGTCCGCCGCAGCCATGTGGGCCTGCAGAGCCTGGAACACTTCCACATCCATGAGGACGGCGGCCTGGGCGGCATGATCCACGGCGAGACGGTGCTGGTGGGCACGCCCTCCTTCATGCGCCGCCAGGCGGTCCATATGCCGCCTGGCTTCAACTCCAAAACGGCGGTGTGCCTGGCGGTGGACGGGGAGCTGACGGCGGTGTTCAACGTGAAGTACGCCGCCGCCGAGCCGGTGGAATACGCCCTGCGGATCCTGCGGCGCAACGGCTTCAGGCTGGTCCCCGTCATGCGGGACGGCAATATCGTCCCCAAGTTCCTCAAGGCCCGGTTCGGCTGGGACGGCGGCGGCGAGCCGCCGGAGCTGGACGAGCGGCTGGCCCTGTCCGACCCGGAGCGGGAGGCGGGAGGCCCCGAGGGCCTGCTCTACCGGGACGGCCTGCTGCCCTACGCCTTTCTGGCGGTGGACAGCAGGCGGCTGTGCCAGACGGTGCTGGCGGGGAACCTGCTGTCCATTTTCAGCAGCATCGCCGGAGCCCTGCTGGGGTTCTACCTCACCTTTAACGGCAGCTATACGGTGCTGTCCCCGATGCTGATGATGACCTTCCTGCTGCTGTGGGCGGTGCCCATGCTGCCCATGGTGTGGACGGTGGATAAGGGGTGACGGGCCTGTGATCGCATATGATAAGCTTACGGAAGAGAACTTCTTCCTTACATCCCTGGATAGCTTTGTTTTCCTCCAGGAGGTCCGGGAATGCTGGAGGCGTGTGGACGGCACATGGAAGCTGCTGCCCATCGCCTACACGGACGATTCCGGACCGGACGCGCAAACGGTGCTGGCCGCGCTGCAGGCCGGGGATCCGGCCTTCGGCGCGTGGGAGGACGGAAAGCTGGCGGGCTTCGCCCTGCTGGCAAAGGAGCGGTTCGGCAGCGCGGCGCAGTATGTGGACCTGGCGGAGTTTTACGTCTCCCGGCCTTACCGCCGCCGGGGGATCGGGGAAAAGCTATTTGCCTTGGCCTGCCGGGGAGCCCGGGAGCTGGGGGCGGAAAAGCTATATATTTCCGCCCACTCCGCCAAGGAGAGCATGGCCGCCTACCGCAAGTACGGCTGCGTGGAGGCGGAGGAGATCAACCGGGTGCTGGCGGAGAAGGAGCCCTGCGATGTGCAGATGGAGTACAGGCTATGAGCGGGCCGGTGGGGACACCGGCCCCTGCGGGGTGCAGTTTCGGTGGTGCGCAGGCGGTCTGAAAAGCGGGCGAGCAATGCCCGCCCCTACACAATCGTTAATAGACGCGGCAGGCATCAACCTATCGCCCCGGGAGATCAGGCGTGTGTGACGGTAGGGACTGGGCCGGCATCCTGAAGGAGACGCAGGGCAGGAGAAACCGCTCCCGCAGTCCTGCAGACCGGACGGACTGCAGGATAAGCGCAAAAAACAAATTCCCCCGTCATAATAAGGGATCCTTAAACCGCAGGTTTAAGCCCGCTTTTGCCTGCTTTTCGCGGGGGCGAAAAGCAGGCGCCGGGTCCGGGGCCGCGCAGGCCCCGGGCTAACCCAAGCACCGCGCCCCGCAAACTGCTGTATTCATCAAAAACAACCATCCAATTTTGTCGATTCTGCCTAAAATTCCCCTGTTAAGAAAATTCCAGTTGTGCGAAAACGAAAAAAGTACTATAATCAGTGTGTTAGGCTAGTTCCCGCTCCTGCGGGGCACGATAAACGGAAGGAGACAAAACTCTATGGACATTCGCAACATCTGCCTGCTGGGCCACGGCGGCAGCGGAAAGACCTCCCTGGTGGAGAGCATGCTGTATCTCACCGGCGCTACCGACCGCCTGGGCAAGCCCGCGGACGGCAACACCGTTTGTGATTACGACCCCGAAGAGATCAAGCGCCAGATCTCCATCTCCCTGGCCATGACGCCCGTGATCTACAACGGCGTGA
>CAMWTG010000318.1 GCA_947177115.1 uncultured Clostridia bacterium | reverse complement strand
ACCAACAGACGGTGAGTAATAAATGTAAAAACCTATTTCCCGATGCAGCTAAATTCCATTTTAGCGGGGAGTTATCTGTTTTGGATAACTCCCCGCTCTGGCACTTTGACGAAGAATTTTGCAAATGGAACATGAGCAACCCTAATCTGAAAAGGGAGCTCTAAAGTATCACGGATTTCCCCGCGTGTTTTCAGCATTTGGTTGACAAACCTCGCCGCGCCTTGTACAATATACGGCATGTGGCAGAAATTTGAAGGCGGAGGCGTGGATATGGAGAAGTCAATCCCGCGGATCCTGCTGGCGGGGACCGGCAGCGGGTGCGGAAAGACCACCGTTGCCTGCGCTGTATTGCAGGCACTGGTGGACCGGGGGCTGGATGTGGGCGCTTTCAAATGCGGGCCGGATTATATCGATCCCATGTTCCACAGCCGGATCATCGGGGCCAGAAGCAGAAATCTGGATCCATTTTTTTTCGACCGGAATACCCTGCGGTATCTGCTGGCAAGGAACGGGGCGGACCGGGACATATCTGTGATCGAAGGGGCCATGGGCTATTATGACGGAGCGGGACTGACCGCCGTCCGGGCCAGCAGCTGGGAGACGGCCTGCCTTACGGATACGCCCGCCGTGCTGGTGGTCCCGGCCAAGGGGGCGGCGCTGTCGGCGCTGGCCGTCCTCGCCGGATTCCTGGATTTTCAGGAGAACAGCCGGATCCGGGGCGTCATTTTAAACCGCTGTACCGCCATGACTTACCAGGGCCTGGCGGAGGAGATCCAACGGCGGTTCGGTGGCAGGGTGAAACCGCTGGGCTTTCTGCCGGAGCTGCCGGCATGCCGGCTGGAGAGCCGGCATCTGGGGCTGGTCACCGCCGGAGAGGTGGAGGACCTGCGGGAAAAGACGCGGATCCTGGCCCGGCAGGCTGAGGAAACGCTGGAGCTGGACGGACTGCTGGAGCTGGCGGGGAGCGCATCGCCGCTGGCCTGGGAGCCGGTGACGATGCCTAGGAAGGAGCCGGTGCGGATCGCCGTGGCCAGGGACCGGGCGTTTTGCTTCTATTACGAGGATAGCCTGGAGGCACTGACGGAAATGGGCGGGGAACTGCTGGCGTTCAGCCCGTTGGAGGACGAGACGCTGCCGGAGGATATCCACGGGCTGTATCTGGGCGGCGGATACCCGGAGCTGTACGGGGAGAAGTTGGCCGGAAATACGGAGATGCGCCGCGCCGTGCGGCGTGCGCTGGAGCGGGGACTGCCCTGTATCGCGGAGTGCGGCGGCTTCATGTACCTGACGGAGCGGATCGGATCGTGGTTCATGGCGGGATTCCTGCCGGGAAAATGTTGGGATAACGGAAAGCTGACCCGGTTCGGGTATGTGACGCTGCGGGCAAAAAAGGACAACCTCCTCTGCAGAGCGGGGGAGGAGATCCGAGGCCACGAATTCCACCACTGGGACGCGGCTTGTCCGGGCGAAGATTTCAGCGCGGTGAAGCCCGGTGGAAGGGCCTGGGAATGCGTCTTCGCCTCAGAGCGGCTGTACGCCGGATATCCCCATTTTCACTTTTACGCTAATCCGCGCTTTGCGGAGAGGTTCTATGATGCCTGTGTGGAGGAGAAAAAATCATGCCGGAAATTGTGAGGCCAATGGATATTGAGAAGCGCAGCTTCGAGATCATTTCGGAGCTGCTGGGGGAGCGGCGGCTGGACGCGGAGATCGAGCCGGTCGTCAAGCGGGTGATCCATACTACAGCCGACTTCGACTATGCGGACAACCTGTGCTTTTCCAGCCATGCGGTGGAGAAGGGCATTGCCGCCCTGCGAAACGGGTGCGATATTGTCACCGATACGCAGATGGCCCGGGCCGGGATCAATAAGTCCGTTTTGGGGCAGCTGGGCGGAGAAGCGCGGTGCTTTATGTCCGACCCTGATGTGGCGGCGGAGGCCGGGGAGCGGGGCGTCACGAGGGCTATTGTCTCCATGGAGCGGGCGGCGGCGCTGAAGAAGCCCTGTATTTTTGCCATTGGCAACGCGCCAACGGCGCTGTTCGCGCTTTTTGACCTGATCGCGGCGGGGAAGGTTTCTCCCGCTTTGGTAATCGGGGCGCCGGTGGGATTTGTCAACGTGGTAGAAAGCAAGGAGCGGATCATGACCGCGGGCGTTCCCTATATCGTGGCGCGGGGGCGGAAGGGCGGCAGCAATGTGGCCGCCGCCATCTGCAATGCCATGCTGTATCAGATCAAACGGTCCTAGCCGGGCGGCCCGTTGCGCGGCGGAAAGCCTGGATCGCCGCATAGCGCCGAAAATCTATTGTGTCAGGAATAGGCGGGATATGGAAGAATACATTGTCAAGGGCGGAAAGAAGCTCCGCTTGGGATACACTACCGGATCCTGCGCGGCGGCGGCGGCCAAGGCCGCCGCTTACATGCTGTTGACCGGCAGGCGGCTGGAGCAGGTAGAGCTGGCAACGCCGAAGGGCATCCGGCTGACGCTGCCGGTACAGGAGATCCGGATGGGGGAAAAGGAAGTCTCCTGCGCTGTCGAAAAGGACGGAGGCGATGATCCGGACGTGACCACGGGGGCGCTGATCTTCGCGGCGGTGTCCAGAAAAGAGGAGCCGGGTATCGCTATTGATGGCGGCGAGGGCGTGGGCCGGGTTACGAAGGCGGGGCTGGACCAGCCGGTGGGTGCGGCGGCCATCAACAGCGTGCCCAGGCGGATGATCCGGGAGGGTCTGGAGGAAATACAGAGCCTGACGGGAGATGCGGGCGGGCTGTCCGTGGTGATCTCCGTGCCCGGCGGGCGGGAGCTGGCGAAAAGGACCTTCAATCCCAGGCTGGGGATCACGGGGGGTATCTCGATCATCGGGACCACGGGGATCGTGGAGCCCATGAGCGAGCAGGCGCTGGTGGATACCATCCGGGTGGAGCTGCGCCAGCGGCGGGAGAGCGGGGCGGAGTATGTCCTGCTGACGCCGGGGAATTACGGGTCCGATTTCATCCGGGACAGCCTGGGCATCGACCCGGCCATTGCAGTGCAAACCTCCAACTTTATCGGGGACGCGCTGGAGAACTGC
>CAMWTG010000317.1 GCA_947177115.1 uncultured Clostridia bacterium | reverse complement strand
ATGCCGCCGTGGGTCCACTGGGGGGCCCGGGTGCTGCCCTGACGGGCGTGGCCGGTACCCTTCTGGCGCCAGGGCTTCTTGCCGCCGCCGGAGACCTCGGCCCGGGTAAGGGCGCTCTGGGTGCCCTGACGGCAGTTGGCCAGATGGTTCTTGACCACTTCATGCACAACGTGCATATTGGGCTCGATGCCGAAGATGGAGGCATTCAGCTCCACCTCGCCGACCTGACTGCCGGCCATGTTCAAAACTTTTACCATTTCTCAGCACTCTCCCTTCCCTTAACGTCTTGCGGAGGCCTTCTGCGGGTTGACACGCGCGGAAGCCTTCTGCGGGTTGGCGCTGATGCCGGCATCGCCCTTCTTGACAATGATGGTCTTGGCGGTGGAGCGGATGGTGACCAGGCCGCCCTTGGGGCCGGGGACCGCGCCGCGCACAACGATCATGTTCAGTTCGGGATCGACTTTGACAACGTCCAGGTTCATGATGGTGACCTGCTCCACACCCATATGGCCCGGCATTTTCAATCCCTTGAAAATGCGGCTGGGGTCGGTGCCGGAGCCCAGGGAGCCCTGGTGCCGGGCAACGGGGCCGGTGCCGTGGGTGGCCTTCAGGGAGTGGGCGCCGTGGCGCTTGATGACGCCGGCGTAGCCGTGGCCCTTGCTGATGCCGGTAACGTCCACATGGTCGCCCTCGGCGAAGGTATCGGCCTTCACCACATCGCCCACGTTCATCTCAGCGGCCTTCTTGAGTTTGAATTCCTTCAGGTGCTTCTTGGGGGACACGCCGGCTTTGTCCAGGTGACCCTTCTCGGGCTTGGTCAGCTTGCGCTCGGGGACGTCCTCGTAGCCCAGCTGCACAGCCTCGTAGCCGTCCTTCTCGGCGGTCTTTTTCTGCACCACGACACAGGGACCGGCTTCGATAACGGTAACCGGGATCACCTTGCCGTCGGCATCGAAGATCTGGCTCATGCCGACCTTCTTACCGATGATCGCTTTCTCCATTGTGATTCTCCTTTTATAATAAGGTTATTGGTCGGCGCGGCTCCCGGGCATTGGCTCCCATGTCCGCGGCGACATGACCCCGTCCGCCTCACGCAAGCCGGCGGACTGATGGGTAACAAAGTTGATGGCCGCTTCGGGCCTGCACAATCTGTGTAGTGGCGAGCATTGCTCGCCCGTCCTACCGGAAGATGCAGGTCAATGTGCGGGCGAATATTGCTCGCCCCTACACGGTCTCAGCGGCTGCGGGGGACACGCTGTATCTTACAGCTTGATCTCGATCTCCACGCCGGCGGGCAGCTCCAGGCTCATCAGGGCCTCCACGGTCTTGGGAGTGGAGTTGGTGATGTCGATCAGGCGCTTGTGGGTGCGGCGCTCGAACTGCTCACGGCTATCCTTGTACTTATGGACAGCGCGAAGGATGGTGACGACCTCCTTCTTGGTGGGCAGGGGGATGGGACCGGAGACGGAAGCGCCGGTGCGCTTGGCGGTCTCAACGATCTTGAACGCGGACTGATCGATGACCTGGTGGTCATAGGCCTTCAGGCGGATGCGGATCGTTTCTTTTGCCATTGTTTTGTTCCTCCATGTGTTTGTACAGTAGTAGTTGGGTCGTTCCTTACTCTGTACGGCGAGAATTTTCTTTCCACTTACCCATGCGTATCATTCCGGCTCATAGAAAATACCGGCGCAAAAAGGCCGGTATACGTCCATGGCACAGCGATTTACGCTGTGGAAAGGACCTTCTCAGCCGCCCGATTATCGGACATACTCCGCGGAAGTTACCGGCTCACGCCGCAATCTCCCGCATCATCGCAGTTCCCGGCGGGGGTTTCCCTGCCAATACATGGCAGTCCCCGCGCAAGCTTTTTTAGTATACCTTACCGTTCCGGAATTGTCAAGCAGAATTTCACTTTTTTCCACTCTTTTTTGCCTCCGGACCCGAAAGCACCGGACAGCCCGCAGGGAGGCCGCAGGAAAGCATGTCTTATTTCCGAATTTTCATTCGGAAATGACATGCCCTTTATCCTCCCAGTATCCCGGCTATCGCCGATGCAATCAATCCCGCCAGCATGGACAGCACCAGCACGACCACCACTACCCTGGAAATGATCTTGGTCCACTTCTGGTTCATTTGTTTACGCCTCCTCGTTCAAAATTTTCTTGATCGCCTTTTCCGCCTTGCTCCTGGGGAGCATCAGCTCGTGCCCGCATGTCTCGCACCTGAGCTTGATGTCCATTCCCAGGCGCAAAACCGTCCAGGTCTTTCCTCCGCACGGATGCTGCTTCTTCAGCTCCACCCGGTCGTTCAGCTTCAATTCCAGCAAGAAATCACCTCATATCTTCACAGGTCAAGCATTCCGCCGCATACACTGTCTTATCAAAAAAGCAAGGACGGTGTATCACATGCGCAGGAATGAATATTTACCGGAGGGCGTTGGCCCTCTGTTTCCGGAAAACCAGCCCCTCAGCGTCCTCCGGCAGGCCATGGAGGAGCAGACAGTCCTGGAGGGCGTTGCCGTCCGCTGCGATGGGCGGCGGGATCTGACGGTCCGCTTCGGCGGCTACGAGGGGACCATCCCCCGCCTGGACGCGATCCACCCCGCCATCAGCGGTGCGGAGCGGGACATCGCGGTCCTCTCCCGCGTGGGCAAGCCCACCTGCTTCACCATCACCCAAATACAGACGGACGGCGGCGGGAAGCCCCATTTCACCCTCTCCCGCCGCTCCGCCCAGGAACAGGCCATCGCATACCTGCTCAGGCACGGCGAGCCCGGCGCGGTCCTCCCGGCCCGCGTGACCCATCTGGAAAGCTTCGGGGCCTTCGTGGACCTGGGCTGCGGCTTCACATCCCTGATCCCCGTGGAGAACATCTCCGTTTCCCGGGTGTCCCACGCCTCCCAGCGGTTCCGGACGGGCCAGGACATCCTGGCCGCTGTCACCGATGTGGACCCTGCGGCCTGCCGGTTCTATCTGACCCACAAGGAGCTGCTGGGCACCTGGATGGAAAACGCAGCCCGGTTTGCCCCCGGCGATGCGGTCCCCGGCATCATCCGGGGCGTCAAGGAATATGGG
>CAMWTG010000316.1 GCA_947177115.1 uncultured Clostridia bacterium | reverse complement strand
CGCTGGTAGCCGCCGGGCTTCAGCTCGGTGGTGGCCATGGTGATGGGCCAGATGCCGCACTGGAACAGCTTGTCGATGTTGAAGAAGTCCGCGCCGCCGGAGTAGCTCAGCCGCAGCTTGCCGTCAAACTCCCGGCTGACCCGCCGGGCCATTTCGATGGTCAGGGGGAACAGGCTCTTTCCGGCCATGTACATCTCCTCGGAGGGCAGCTCGTTCTGCTTCACGTCCACCGGGAAGGTGTTGCTCAGCTTCAGGCCGAACTCCAGCCCGTTCTCATTTGCCAGCGCCAGCAGGCGGCGGAACATGGGGACCGCATCGCTGTACTGCAGATCCTCGTTGAAATGGTGCTCATCGAAGGAGACGTAGTCGTAGCCCATGCCGTCCAGAATGTCCCGGGCGGACCGGTAGCCCAGGATCGTGGGATTGCACTTGACGAAGGTGTGCAGATGCTTTTCGGAGATCAGGTAGGTCGCGATCCGCTCGATCTCGTCCGGCGGGCAGCCGTGGAGGGTGGAGAGGGTCACGCTGTCGGAGATCCGGGGGCCGATGGCGTCAATGAATTTTTCCTCGGCGGGGAACATCTCTTTCAGCACCCGCTTGCACTCCTGGAAGATGGGCGTCTGGGAGGCGTCCGCCATTTCATTGAGATACTTGTCGATCTTGGGCCCCTTGATGCCCTCCAGGTCGTAGCCCACGGACATGTTGAAGATAAACCCGTCCGGGTCGCCCAGGCCGTAGACCTTGGCCAGGATCTTGCAGGCGAACCAGGCCTTGACGTACTCCTCATACGCCTGGGGCACGTACAGTTCGGTGGACCACTCGCAGTTGTAGCACTCGTCCTCCGCCAGGATGCAGGGGCGGCTGATGCAGGCGGCCAGGTCCGCGCCGTCCATCTTCTGGACGGTCTTCAGCTCGAAGAACCGGGCCCCGCCGAAATAGGAGGCCACGATGTTCTGGGCCAGCTGGGTGTTGGGTCCGGCGGCGGGGCCGAAGGGGGTCTCGATCTTCTCCCCGTTGAAGATGGGCAGGGATTTTTCCCCCGCCACATAGGGCCGGTGGACGCCGAACACGGAGCCCTCCCGCTCGTATTCGACAGTGATCCAGTTCATCAGTTCCTTAAAGGGAATGGGAATCATCAGTTCAGACATGATGTGTTCTCCTTTTTGTTTTGTAGGGCGCGACGACCTCGGCGCGCTGTTCTATGGTTATCATCCTGTTATCGCAGGGCGTGCCGGGTTATCGTGCCGTTCTATTGTCATTATTCCGTCATTGTGCGGCGCGCCGGGTCGTCGCGCCCTACAGGTCGAGGCTCAGTACGTGCAGTTATTCAGACCGCCCCACAGCTTCTTGGCCTCCTCCAGGACATGGGCGTTGACGGCCTCCTCATCGATGCCCACCAGCTCCCGGTCCTTCATCAGGATCTTGCCGTTGCAGATGGTGGTCTGGCACTGCCGCCCCGTCATGCCGAAGAGCATATGCCCGTCAATGTTGGCATCGGAGAAGGGCGTGAACGGCTTATAATCCATCACGATTACATCCGCCGCCGCGCCGGGAGCCAGCCTGCCCAGGGGCACGCCGAAATACTTCTCCCCGATGGCCGGGTTGTTCTTGAACAGCATGGCCGTCACCTCGCCCCAGCCCACGTTGGGCAGGCAGGCGTTGTGCCGCTGGATGGTCAGCGCTGCCTTCAGGCTCTCCAGCATGTCGTTGGTGTAGGCATCGGTGCCCAGGCCCACGGTAATGCCCCGCTGCATGAGCTGGATCACCGGGGAGCAGCCCACGGCGTTGCCCATGTTGCTCTCGGGGTTGTTGACGCACATGGTCCCCGTCTCCTGGATGATCTCCATCTCGGCGGTGTTTACATGGATGCAGTGGCCCAGCAAAGTCTTGGGTCCCAGGATGCCGTGGTCCTGCAGGCGCTGCACCGGACGCCGCCCGTAGTTCTGCAGGCTGTCGTAGACATCGTTCATGCCCTCGGAGACATGGATATGGAACCCGGTGCGCCCGTTGTTGGCCTCCGCCATCTTGTCGAAGGTCTTGTCGCTGATGGTAAACAGGGCGTGCCCGCCGAACATGGCCGCCAGCATATCGCCGGGGTTCTTCTCGCAGTAGTCCAGCCAGTCCTTGTTTTCCTGGACGGCCTGATCCGCCTTCTCCTGGCCGTCCCGGTCGCTGACCTCGTAGCACAGGCAGGAGCGGATGCCGAACTCCCTGGCGCTGTCCGCGATCCGGAACAGGGAGCCGGGGATCTCCGCGAAGGACGCGTGGTGGTCAAAGATGGTGGTCACGCCCTGCTTGATGCAGTCCAGGTACAGCGCGTCCGCGCTGGCCTTGGTGCCCTTGAGGGTCAGCCGCCGGTCGATGGCCCACCAGGTGCCCTCCAGCACCTCCAGGAAGTTGGTGGGGTTGTTGCCGTTGATGCTGAGCCCCCGGGCCAGGGCGGAGTAAATATGGGTGTGGGCGTTCACCAGGCCGGGCATGATGACCCCGCCCTTAGCGTCCACGAATTCCGCCTCGGGGTACTTCGCTTTCAGCTCCGCCGTAGTCCCCACCGCCGCGATCCTCGCGCCATCGATGGCTACGCCGCCGTCAGGGAGGTAGGGGACCGCGCCGTCCCGGGTGATGAGCCTGCCGTTTGCCAGAATGTACATAGTTTTTCCTCCTCGTTTCTCTTTTCTCTTGGCAGATAGATAAAAGAAAAATGCTCCAAACCGTTTGGTTTGAAACACCCAAGCATGACCTGAGTGATAGTTGCAGCCCGTGCGCTCGACACTTCGTTACAGCTACCACCTTATTCATTTTTGTTGACTTTATTATACCTGATTTCAGAAGGGATTGCAATGGAAATCTATGCAGTTTTCCGGCGCCTGCCTTACAAAAATTTTGATTTTTGTTTGTGCGGTTTGACGAAAATCTCCGTCCCCGCGGTTTTATCCGCCCACGGGGCGGGGCGTTCTTTTCCCTTGTAGGAAAAGAACCAAAAGTACCCAATGTTTTTATTTTGTTGCGCTACGACCTGGGAGACCGCCTGTTCTGCGTAGTGCATGGGGCCGCCAGAGGCGCTTGCTCCTGCGGATGCGCCCTATGG
>CAMWTG010000315.1 GCA_947177115.1 uncultured Clostridia bacterium | reverse complement strand
TACTTAGATACGGTCCACCTCGACGGGGACGAAGTAATCCTGCAGCAGCGCCGCATCCCCTACTACAAAGAACACGTTCTTCAATTCCAGCGTCATGGCCCGCTCCATGGCCACCACCAAAGCATCGGGTACCTTTTCAATAGCGATAAACAGCACGTCCGGCTCCTGCCGGGCATTCTCCGCCGTAAACCGGCCCTTGCCGCAGCCCAGCTCCACCCGCATTTCCCTGGCGCCGCTCATCAGCGTTTCCCGCCAACGGCCTTTCAGCGCAAAGCCGTCCTTCACCTGGCAGGCTGCGCATCTTTCCATCCGGGGAATGAGATTTTTCTTTTTCCGCATCCGCATTGGATCATACCTCCCGGCAATTTTGTCTGATTGTACCATGATTTGGACGAAAAGGCAAGCGCATATGGTAAGACGCGGGAGATGCATGCGAAGCAGCGGAAATTAACGGACAGGAAGCAGGCCGGGTTTTACGAACAGCCCACCGGAAAGATCACTGTCTGCCCCTCGGTTTGGTCTGAGGAACTTTACCGTATCACAGGCTGCTCCGATTCGTTGCCTTTTCTTTCCATGGCACTCTTCGTTATAATGCCCGCAATTCTTTTTCGCCCAAACTTCATTTCCCCTTGTAATCCCGGCCTCAATCTGCTATACTAAACAAATGACTTATTAAATGGTGTAATATGGATCTCATGGAAAACCTGGTACATACCGAGGATGATCATGCATGTTTTTTTAGAACAATTTGACTGGAATGGGCTGTTTGCCCTTTTGCAGCGGGTATTGGGCGTACTGCTGTGCCTGACGGTCCATGAAACCTGCCACGGTTTGGCCGCCTATGCCCTGGGAGATCCCACCGCTAAGCGGATGCGGAGGCTCAGCTTCAACCCTCTACACCATATCGATTGGCTTGGTCTGGCCTCCATGGTGATCTGCGGCTTCGGATGGGCCAAGCCCGTGCCGGTGGATATGCGGTATTTCAAAAAGCCCCGGCTGGGCATGGCCCTCACCGCCTTGGCTGGGCCGGCGTCCAACTTCCTGCTGGCGCTGGCGCTGCTGTTTGGCGCGTCCGCTGTTTTCCGGGCCGGGTCAGCGGGAGTGGTGATGGTGTGGCTGTTTTATTTTTTGATCAACACGGCTGTCCTGAGCATTGGACTGGGGCTGTTCAATTTGATCCCCATTCCCCCGCTGGACGGGTCGAAGGTGCTCTTTTCCGTTCTGCCGGATGGGGCCTACCGCACCCTGATGCGCTATGAGCGGTACGGCATGGTGATCCTGCTGCTGCTGGTATGGCTGGATGTGGGCAGCAGCGCCCTGTCCAATGGGATCAACGCAGTCTGTCATTGGATGACCGGGCTATTTTTTTAGATGCGGAGGATACTGAATGGACGAGCCGGTCTATAAGCTGGAACAGGTGGTACACAGCCGGGAGGGCATGGAGGATTTCGAGGGCCCCCTGGACCTGATCCTGTTCCTGCTGAGCAAAAATAAGATCGAGATCCAGGACATCCCCATTGCCCTTATTCTGGAGCAGTATCTGGCATATCTGGAGCAGCGGCAGCGGATGGATCTGGAGGTGGCCAGCGAATTTGTCATCATGGCCGCGCAGCTGATGTTTATCAAGACCAGGATGCTTCTCTCCATTGAGGACGAGGAGGCCAAGAGCGAGATGGCCGAATTGATCCGCTCCCTGGAGGAGCGGCGCAGCGGGGAGAATTACGCCAAGATCAAATATGTTACCGCCCGTTTGGGCCCTATGGGGGAGTTTGGCCGCCGGATCTTCCTGCGGACCCCGGAGCCGGTGGAACGGGGAAAGGTGTACGCCTACAGCCACGCCCCCGCCGATCTCCTCTCCGCCATGGGGGAGGTCATGGGCAGGGAGGAGCGGCGGCAGCCGCCTCCGGCCAGCAGTTTCCAGGAAATCATCCGCCAGGAGCCCTACCCTGTGGCGGGGAAAGCCCAGGAGGTTTTCCAGCGGCTGCGGCGGGGGATCACCAGTTTCCGGCTTCTCTTCCGGGGCAGCCGCAGCCGCAGCGAGGTAGTGGCCACCTTCCTGGCTATTCTGGAACTATGCCGCGCCAGGATCGTGACCCTTTCCGGCGGCGAGCGGGACTGTACCGTCCATACTACCGGTGTGGGCATTGATACGCTGAAGCTGTAGGCGTTACTTTAACTGAGGACGGGAGAACCATTGGATAACAAGGAAATGCAAATTGCCGCGGAGAGCATTCTTTTCGCCTCCGGCGAACCGGTGCATATCAGCCGCATCTGTATGGCGCTGGATACGGACCGGCCCCGGGCGGAGGAGGCCCTGCGGCGGCTGAAGGACTACTATGCCTTTGAGCGCCGGGGCATCCGCCTGGTGCAGATGGAGGAGAGCTATCAGCTCTGCTCCGCGCCGGAGTATGCGGAGATCATCCGCCGGGCTTTTGAGATACGAAAGACCGCCAAGCTCAGCCAGCCCGCGCTGGAGGTGCTGGCCATTGTGGCCTATTACCAGCCGGTGACCCGAGCCCAGGTGGATCAGATCCGGGGAGTGGACAGCGCCTACACCATCAGCCTCTTGCTGGAGCGGAAACTGATCGAGGAGTGCGGCCATCTGCAGGCGCCGGGGCGGCCCAGGCTGTACCGGACCACCCAGGGGTTCCTGCGTGCTTTCCATATGACCAGCCTGGAAGAGCTTCCGCCCCTGCCGGGCGTGGAGGAGGGAGGCCAGATGCGCCTGGAGGACGGCGGAGAGCCGCCGGAGACTGCGGAAGAGCCATGAAGGGAGGGAGCGTGCGTGGCTGGTATAATCGGCCGGATCATTTTGTGGATTTTACTGGGCCTTGTGCTGCTGGTCATTGCGCTCCTGCAGATCCCATTGAAGATACGGGCCTCCTATGAGGGAGGCGCGGCGGTGCTGCGGGTCCAGTATGGTCCGTGGAAACGGCAGCTGTTTCCCGCTATGGAGGACGGAGAGAAGGATCAGCCATCTGAAAAGAAACCTCCAAAGCCCAAAAAGAATAAAAACAAGAAAAAGAAACCCAAGGCCGGGATCAACAGGGAGCAGATATTCTACGCGCTGGAGAAGCTGCCTCCTATAC
>CAMWTG010000314.1 GCA_947177115.1 uncultured Clostridia bacterium | reverse complement strand
TTTGTTCACACAAAAAGTACCCGCAGGGTCCGGGGGCGCGCAGCCCCCGGGCTAAGACGAGAAAAAACTTGGCAGCGGCCCGCAGGGCCGCAGAAAAACGTCCCGTTCGCGCCCGCAGGGCGCGAAGATACCTACGATATATCCGCCAGATCCAGGAATTTATACCCCTCATTGGCAATATGCTCTTTCCTCCCCTGAAGGTTGTCCCCCTCCAGAAGATCAAACATATAACTGGTCGCCTCCGCATCGGTGGGCATCACCTTGATCAGCCGCCTGGTCTCCGGATTCATGGTGGTCAGCCACATCATATCCGGGTCATTCTCACCAAGTCCCTTGGAGCGGTCGATTTTATACTTCTTCCCCTCCAATTTCTTGACGATCTCGGACTTTTCTTTCTCCGAATACGCAAACCATGTCTTCTCCCCGCAGTTGATCTCAAACAAAGGCGATTCCGCAATATATACATACCCCTCCTGGATCAGCGTGGGGCACAGGCGGTAGATCATGGTCAATATCAGCGTCCGGATCTGATAGCCGTCCACATCGGCATCGGTGCAGATGATCACTTTGTTCCAGCGGAGATTGTTCAGATCAAAGGTGCTCAGATCCTTCACATGCTTGTTCTGGACCTCCACCCCGCAGCCCAGCACCTTCATCAGATCCGTAATAATCTCGCTTTTGAAGATCCGGGCATAATCCGCTTTCAGGCAGTTGAGGATCTTCCCCCTTACCGGCATGATCCCCTGGAAATCCGCGTCCCGGCTCAGCTTGACGCTGCCCAGAGCGGAATCGCCCTCCACGATATAAATCTCCCGGCGGGAAACATCCTTGGTCCGGCAGTCCACAAATTTCTGCACCCGGTTGGCGATGTCAATGGAGCCGGAGAGTTTCTTCTTGACGTTCAGACGGGCTTTCTCCGCCTGCTCCCGGCTGCGCTTGTTGATCAGCACCTGTTCGGCGATCCGGAGGGCATCATTGGGATTTTCAATAAAGTAGATCTCCAGCCGGCTTTTCAAAAACTCCGCCATGGCGTCCTGGACGAACTTGTTGGTGATGGCCTTCTTGGTCTGGTTCTCATAGCTGGTCTGGGTGGAGAAGTTGCTGGATACCAGCACAAGGCAGTCCTCGATATCCGTCCAGGTGATCTTGCTCTCGCCCTTCTGATACTTGTTGTTCTGCCGGAGCCAGGCATCGATGGCCCCCACGAAAGCCAGCTTTGCCGCCTTCTCCGGGCTGCCGCCATGCTCCAGCCAGCTGGAGTTGTGGTAGTGTTCGATCACCGCCGTTCTGTTGGAGAAGCACAGCGCCGCGGAGAGCTTCACCTTGTACTCGTCCTTGTCGGAGCGGTCCCGGCCCCGGCGCTCCGTCTCCCAGTACACCGGCTCGGTGAGGGTCTCCTCCCCGGCCAGCTCCCGGACGTAGTCGGCGATGCCGTTTTCATAGAAAAACTCCGTAGTCTCGAATTTTCCCCCGGCGATCTCCACCCGCAGCCGGAAGGTGACCCCGGCGTTGACCACCGCCTGCCGGCGCATAACGCCGGCAAAATACTCCGGCGGGATGTTGATGTCCGTGAAGACCTCCAGGTCCGGGAGCCAGCGGGTCCGGGTGCCGGACCGCCGCTTTGTCAGGGGCGTTTTCTGCAGTTCCTGGCCCTTTTTCCCCACGACCTCGCCCTTTTTGAAGTGCAGCTGGTACTCGAACCCGTCCCGCCAGACGGTCACGTCCATATATTCCGATGAATACTGGGTGGCGCAGGAGCCCAGGCCGTTGAGGCCCAGGGAGAACTCGTAATTCTCCCCCTCGTTGTTGCCGTACTTGCCGCCGGCGTAGAGCTCGCAGAACACCAGCTCCCAGTTCCAGCGCTTCTCCTTCTCGTTCCAGTCCACGGGGCAGCCCCGGCCCTGGTCCTCCACCTCCACGCTGTGGTCCAGGTAGCGGGTGACGGTGATGAGCTTCCCGTGGCCCTCCCGGGCCTCATCGATGGAGTTGGATAAAATTTCAAAAACAGCGTGCTCACAGCCCTCCAGGCCATCGGAGCCGAAAATGACGCCGGGCCGCTTGCGCACCCGGTCGGCTCCCTTCAGCGCGCTGATGGATTCGTTGCCGTAGTTTGGTTTCTTCTCTGCCATGGGTCCCTCCGATCCTGTTCTTTTGCGTCAGTAAGAGTTAGTATAACAAAAAAAATTCCCTCTGGCAAGCGGCGGCCCGCATATAATCCGAAAAAAACAAGCTTTATTCTTTTCAAAAAATAACGCTTGCATTTTCCTCCTCCATCCGGTATACTATACCCACAAGGGGATAGAGAGGCAGGGCGTTTGCGGAAGGGGAAGAAAATCCGCGGACGCCTTTTTGCATCCGGCCCCCATATCTGCAGCATAAGAGAGGAGAAATTTTATGGCAAAAGACAGTTTCATCAAACGCTACGGGCTGCTCATCGGCACGGGGCTGGCGGTAGGCGCGGCGGCGGTGCTGCTGACATACCTGGGCAACCCGGCCAACATGGGCTTCTGCATCGCCTGTTTTCTGCGGGACATTGCGGGGGCGCTGAACTTCCAGCGGGCGGGCTTTGACGCCGAGGCAGGCACGGGCATCGTCCAGTACATCCGTCCGGAGATCATCGGCCTGGTGCTGGGATCCACCGCCATTGCTTTCGCCCGCAAAGAGTTCCGGCCCAAGGGCGGGTCCTCCCCCATGATCCGGTTTGTGGTGGCGGTGTTCGTGATGATCGGAGCCCTGGTGTTCCTGGGATGCCCCCTGCGGATGGTCATCCGCATCGGCGGCGGCGATGGCAACGCCCTGGTTGGCCTGGCGGGCTTTGTCATCGGCATTCTCATCGGCATCCTGTTCCTGACCCGGGGATTCAGCCTCCGGCGGGCCCATCCCCAGTCCATGGCGGAGGGGCTCATGTTCCCGGTATTGATGGTTGGCCTGCTGGCGCTGCTGCTGGCCCGGCCTGACTTCATCTTCTTCAGCGCCAAGGGCCCTGGCTCCCAGACGGCTCCCGTCCTGGCGGCGCTGCTGGTAGCCCTGATCGTTGGCGTCCTGGCCCAGCGGTCCCGTCTGTGCATGGTGGGCGGCATCCGGGACGCAGTACTGTTC
>CAMWTG010000313.1 GCA_947177115.1 uncultured Clostridia bacterium | reverse complement strand
ACAAGCGCATTGATGGTTACACCTACACCACAGTAAGCGGGACCATCGAAAGCACAGTCCTTGTTACGTCTCCCTCCGCAGATAAAAACGTCCTGCGGCTGTACTTCACCAAGGATGAGGAGAAGCCGGTCGAGGCCTCCTATACCGTGGAGTGGCGTGATGCCGTCACCGGCTTACTGCTGCCCAGCACGGTCAAGGCCGGCAACCCCGAGAAGCGTAACGGAAATGTTGGCGAAACCGTCAATGTTAACGATGAGGACAAAGTCGTTTCCGGCTATACCTTTAGGGACAGCGATACGCGGAACAACCTGGAAGTGACCCTGAAGGAGGACGCAGGTGAGAACGTCCTGCGGCTGTACTTTGTCCGGAACCCGGTGACCGATCCCGTGAACCCCAATCCGGATCCCTCAACGCCGGGCCCCGTTGCGCCTGTCACCCCCACCCCGAGTACCACCCCGAATACCACCGACATTGACGATGAGGCCGTGCCTCTGGCCGCCCCCGGGCTGAACAGTGTGGATCACTACGCTTATATCATCGGCTATACCGATGGTCTGGTCCATCCGGAGGCCAATATCACCCGCGCCGAGGTGGCTACCATCTTCTTCCGTCTGATGACGGACGAATTCCGGATGGGGCACTGGGCCACGGAGAACGACTTCCCCGATGTGGGGACCGGCAACTGGTTCAACAACGGCGTCTCCACCAGCGCCAGCGCCGGGATCGTCAAGGGGTATGAGGACGGTTCCTTCCGTCCCAACCGGAACATCACCCGCGCGGAGTTCGCGGCTATCGCCGCCCGGTTCCTCAGCGATGAGGCGGCGGTCAGCAGCAGCTTCTCCGACATCTCCGGCCACTGGGCGGAGAAGGAGATCAACCGCGCCGTCATGGCCGGATGGATCAAGGGCTATACGGACGGCACCTTCCGCCCCGACCAGCCCATCACCCGCGCCGAGGCGGTGACCATGATCAACCGGATGCTGGACCGCACCCCGGATAAGGACCATCTGCTGCCCGACATGATCCGCTGGCCCGACAACACGGAGGACAAGTGGTATTACGCCGACATGCAGGAGGCCACCAACAGCCACGATTACGAGCGCATGGAGATGGTCCTCATTGAAGACTGGACCGAGCTGCTGGACAATCGCGACTGGGAGCAGCTGGAGAAGGAGTGGTCCACCGCCGCCTCCGCCCCCGGCAAGGAGGTCGCGGACAATCTGGATCTGAGCAAGATCGGCGAAAACGCGTAATCTGACCCCGCCGCCCGGATGGACGGCAGAACTATGGCCCCGGAGGCGAATGCCTCCGGGGCCGATTCTTTGCTCCGCTGGGGGGAGCAGGTAAGACCTGCGCAACCCTAGAAAAGTACGGTTATGGTGTCAGCTTTATTTGTGCAACATTATTTGCCATATTCTCGGTAGTTTTTTTGTTTTGATATCATTTTTCTGAGTTGATACCCTTCCCGGTTTCCGGTGAAATACCAAACGTTTACTTAAAGCAGAATTGATAAGAAGCTGATAAATAAGCAAGCGCAGTTTTTGCAGCTAGAAAAAATTCCAACTATGGAGCAAAAAAGGCTTGACAAAACGGCTCGGTTGCGGTAAAATGCCTTTGTTACGTGTTAGGACGCTTAGCTCAGCTGGCTAGAGCACCTGCTTGACGTGCAGGGGGTCAGCGGTTCAAGTCCGTTAGCGTCCACCAGTTGAAGCCCTAGAGCCGCAACGGTTCTAGGGCTTTTGCTATGCTCCGCCGAAGGAGCGTTTTGGGGTGTACGACAAAAATACGACACAAAAAAAGAAAACGGGGTGCGTGTACGACACGGATACGACAGCGGGAGGACAGATGATTTTTTCTGTCCTCCCGTTTATTTTTTCCTATGCTGATTCGTTTCCCTCGGCGGTCAGTGCTTTCCGCAGCGTCTCAACAGTGGTGTGGTCGTAGATTTTGGTCAGCATCTTCATGTCACAGTGGCCCAGCAGCCGGATCACCATGAGAGGGTCCACGCCTTGGGCCACCCATAGGGTTGCCCGTGTGTGACGCAGTTCGTGGGCTGACAGCTCCGGCAGTTCTGGATGGGCGGCGAGAAGGTCGCGCATGAATGGACGATACACCCGGTTGGCCCAGTTATTGGGCTGATAGGGTTTCCCGGATGGGCCGTGAAAGACATATTCCGTCTTGACTGGCTTCTTCATTCAGGTGGGATGATCTCACAGGGCTTGGCTTTCAGCCGTGCCAGAAGTTCAGCATTGACCAGCGGGATTATACGGTGTCGATACTTGTTTTTCAAGCCGTCCGCCGAGGTGGTCCATTGCGCCTGTTCGTCATCATAGAAGGAGACAAGTCCCTGGGAGATCGTCACGGTGCCGCGCTCCAAGTCCAGGTCCTCCCAGCGCAGGCCCAGCAGCTCACTCCGGGATACGCCAGTCTCCAGGAGAAACATAATGTCCAGCCCCAAAGGGTGTTGCATGGCGAAAGAAAATGCGGTATCATGTTCCTGCTGGGAGAACGCCTCTTTCTTGGTTACGGTTTCGTACTTGGGCAGGCGGATTGTTTTGGTGACTGGGGAGCTTTTGCATAGGCCGTTATCTACGGCGGCCTGCATGATGAAGGACAGGACAGCAAAGTCCTTCTTTACTGTCTCTGGCGAATACTTCTTTGCGGCCTCGTTGATGTACTGTTGGACCTTGGCAGGCAGAATCGCGTCAACAGCTATCTTACCGAAATAGGGGATCAGATGCAGTTTGACAGGGGACAGGTAGGTCCCGCTGTAGGTGTTGGCCTTGACAAAGGGCTTTTTATAGAGCTCCAGGCACTTGAGCGCCCAATCTGCAAAGAGAACCTTGGGGCGTATCTCCTCGCCGCAGAGAAGTTCCAACTCGTAGTTGGCTTTGAATTTTTCTGCCTTTTTCTTGGCATCAGCTTTACTTTTAGTGCTATAGAAGGACTTGCGGAGCAGGTTGCCGTTGATGTCCTTGCCCAGTGTGATTTTGTGTTCATACCGCCGCTTAACAGCACCAGGCATTATGGTTACTCCTTTCTTAAAAGATTGCGGGAGGGGTGATTACTGCCCCTCCCGCTGTGAATATTTACGATGCTGATTCGGTTGGAACAAAGG
>CAMWTG010000312.1 GCA_947177115.1 uncultured Clostridia bacterium | reverse complement strand
GTAGGCGCGGAGTCCGGGGCCGCGCAGGTCCCGGGCTATCGAATAGAAACCACTCGGAGCGGCCCGAAGGGCCGCAGAGAAAACTCTACCTCTCTTTTAAATACTCCCGCAGCTTTCCATCAAATACCGCCAACGCCTTCCCCCGGTGGGACACCGCCGCCTTCTCCTCCGGCGTCAGCTGCGCATAGGTCTTCCGCAGCTCCGGCAGGAAAAATACTGGATCATAGCCAAATCCCCCATCCCCCTGGGGCGCAAAAGCAATGGTCCCGGGACAAATCCCCTCCGCCTCAATGGTATCCCCATTGGGGAAAATACAAGCAATACAACTGGTAAAATGGGCGGCACGGGTCTTTGCCCCCCGCATATTCTCCAGCAGCAGCCGGTACCGCCCAACATCGTCCAGCTCCGGCCCGCCGTAGCGGGCGGAATACACGCCGGGCGCACCGTTGAGCGCGTCCACGCACACGCCGGAATCATCGGCAATAGCCGGCAGGCCGCTGGCCTCCATAACGGCCCTGGCCTTGATCATAGCGTTCTCCGCAAAGGTGCTGCCGGTTTCCTCCACATCTACATGGAGCCCTATCTCGGATTCCAGTACCACCTCCACCCCGTGGGCGGACAGAATGGACTGCATTTCCGCTAATTTATGTTTATTCTGCGATGCAAGGACAAATTTCATGCCGCGTTCAGCCTCCCAATATTTCTTTCTGTTTTTCGATCAGCTGCGCAATGCCTCTTTGGCACAGGTCCACCAGCTCCCGCTGCTCCGCCACCGTAAAACCCCGGCCCTCGCCGGTGCCCTGGAGCTCAATCAGCTCTCCCCGGTCGTTCATTACGCAGTTCAAGTCCACCATGGCGCGGCTGTCCTCCTCATAACAGAGGTCCAGCAGGGCCGTATCTTCCACAATCCCGGCGGAGATGGCTGCTACGTAGTTTTTGATTGGATTCCTCTTAATTATGCCGGCCTCTATCAGCTTACGGCAGGCAATCACCAGCGCAATAAACCCGCCGGTGACGGAGGCCGTCCGTGTGCCGCCATCGCCCTGGAGCACATCGCAGTCGATGGTGATGGTCCTCTCGCCCAACGCAGCCATATCCACCGCCGCCCGCAGGCTGCGGCCAATGAGCCGCTGGATCTCCGCGCTGCGCGGGCTCAGCTTCAGCTTGCTCACATCCCGGCGGGAGCGCTCCCGGTTGGCCCGGGGCAGCATGGAGTACTCCGCCGTCACCCAGCCGACGCCCTCGGGCACATGGCTGGGGGCCCGGTCCTCCACGCTGGCGCAGCAGAGGACCTTGGTTTTGCCGCACTCGATGAGGACGCTGCCCTCGGCAAAGTCCACAAATCCCACCGTCATTTTGACGGGACGCAGTTCGTTTTCCTTTCTGCCGTCAATTCTGGTCATTATCTTATTCCTCTTTCTTTTCTTCTGTCTTTTCGCAGACTTGACCATCCTGCCTAAATATCTCTATCAAATAGTCCTTCACCAGGAGGACTCCACCGGCAATCATAAAAAGCACGCCAAAATCGCTGTCAGGAAACAGAATTGCTCCGCCGCTAAAGAATGCCGTGACCACAACGATCGTGCGCAGGACGGAAAACTGCTTATCCGTCATATCAGCGCCTCCACATACTCCTTGGCGTCAAAGGGCTGCATGTCGTTGATGCCCTCGCCCAGGCCCACCAGCTTCACGGGCACCTGCAATTCCCGGGCAATGGCAATAACGATGCCGCCCTTGGCGGTGCCATCCAGCTTGGTCAGCACGATGCCCGTGCAGCCGGAAATTTCCTGGAACTGCTTGGCCTGGATGAGGCCGTTCTGTCCGGTGGTAGCATCCAGCACCAACAGGATCTCCAGCGCCGCCTCCGGCAGTTCCCGGTCGATGATCTTCCGCAGCTTGGCCAGCTCAGCCATTAGATTGGCCTTGTTGTGCAGCCGCCCGGCGGTATCGCAGATGACCACGTCCACGCCTCTGGCCTTGGCGGCCTGCAGGGCGTCAAAGAGCACCGCGCCGGGGTCGGCTCCCTCCTTCTGCCGGACGATCTCGCAGCGGGAGCGGTTGGCCCAGATCTCCAGCTGGTCTGCGGCGGCGGCGCGGAAGGTATCCCCCGCGCACAGCAGCACCCGTTTCCCCTGCTCTCGCAGGGCCTTGGCCATCTTGCCGATAGAGGTAGTCTTACCCACGCCGTTGACGCCCACCACCAGCACCACAGAGGGCTTGGTGGACAAATTCAGCGCCGGGTCCCCAACGCTCAATTTCTCCGCCAAAATTTCCCGCAGACAGGCTTTCACCGGCTCCTGGCCGGAGATCTTGTCCTCGATCATCCGCTGGCGGAGCTCTTTTACCGCCTCGCCGGAGGTCTCCATCCCCACATCGGCAAGGATGAGCATTTCCTCCAGATCATCGAAAAACGCCTCATCAGCTTCGCTGATAGCGGAGCCGAAAACGTCTCCCATATAGATTTTTTTCAGCTTTTCCCAAAAACCCATGTTGTTCCCTTTCTTTGCCTCCCCGCAGGCGGCAAATGACATATTTTCCGGCCCATCCTCCGGACCCTCCGGCAGCAATGCGCGGCAGGAACGGAAACGGTCCCGCTTACTTAATATTAAGCTCCTCCGCCATGTCATTCATGTTAATTGCTAACATTTTACTGACCCCCTTCTCCTGCATCGTAACGCCATACAGAATATCGGCCTCCTCCATGGTCCCCCGCCGGTGGGTGATGACAATAAACTGCGTTTTATCCGAAATAGACCGCATGTAATTCGCCACGCGGACCACGTTGGCCTCATCCAGAGCGGCCTCCACCTCGTCCATAACAAAAAACGGTGTGGGATGTACCTTCAAGATCGCAAAGTACAGCGCAATGGCTACGAACGCCTTCTCTCCGCCGGAGAGAAGGGAGAGGGTTTTCAGCGTCTTCCCTGGAGGCTGGACCTTGATCTCGATGCCGCAGTTAAGGATATCCTCCCGGTCTTCCAGTTCCAAGGTGGCCTGACCGCCGCCAAACAACTGGAGATAGGTCTCCTTGAAAGATGCCGCAATCAAATCGAACTGCTGGGCGAAAATCGCGGTCATTTCCTTTGTGATCGCCGCAATAATCCCTTCCAGCTCGCCCTTGGCC
>CAMWTG010000311.1 GCA_947177115.1 uncultured Clostridia bacterium | reverse complement strand
ATATTGTGGGCGTCCATCATGCGGCGGTTGCCTGCCAGACACATTTCGCCGTCTACCCGGCCTACGATGCCTTGACCGGGAATCTGCTGGAAGTCCTCTACCGGGGACAGGGACAGCCTTGCTTTTCCTGCCTCGGTGGTAATGGCGTCCGCTAAAGGATGCTCCGACAACTTTTCCAGGGAGGCGGCAGTTTGCAGCAGCCCCAGGCGGTCAGTTCCGGCTCCGCACAAAATGTCCGTCACTACCGGCTTGCCTTGGGTGATCGTGCCAGTCTTATCCAGCACCACGGTGTCAATGTTGTGGGCCGTTTCCAGCGCCTCCGCAGATTTTATCAGGATGCCGTTTGTGGCCCCCTTGCCCGTTCCCACCATGATAGCGGTGGGGGTTGCCAGCCCCAGGGCGCAGGGGCAGGAGATCACCAGGACAGAGATGCCGATGGACAGGGCGAACTCCACGCCATAGCCCAGCACCAGCCAGACCGCCGCCGACACAAGAGCGATACCGATAACAGTCGGAACAAATACCCCGGCAACTTTGTCGGCCAGCTTTGCGATGGGGGCCTTTGAACTGGTAGCTTCGTCCACCAGCCGGACGATCTGCGCCAGGGTGGTATCATCCCCCACCTTGGTGGCCTGCATCTTGAAATAGCCGGTTTTGTTGATGGTCGCGCCGATCACCGTATCACCAACGTGCTTTTCCACGGGGATGCTCTCGCCGGTCAGGGCGGATTCATCCACAGAAGAAAAGCCCTCCAGCACTACGCCGTCCACAGGAACGGATTCACCGGCCTTGACGATCAGCGTTTCACCCTGCTGCACCTGCTCCACAGGAATCTGCTGTTCCATGCCGTTCCGCTCCACGGTGGCCGTTTTGGGCGCAAGGTTCATCAGCTTGGTGATGGCGTCTGAGGTCTTACCCTTGGCGCGGGCCTCCAGCGTTTTCCCCAGCGTAATAAGGGTCAAGATCATCCCGGCGGATTCAAAATACAAGTCCATCATAAAACTGTGTACCGTTTCCATATCGCCATGTCCGAAGCCAATGCCGATTTTGAAAATGGCATAGATGCCGTAGACAATGGCCGCGCCGGAGCCAATGGCAATAAGCGAATCCATATTAGGTGAACCGTGGAACAAGGTCTTAAAGCCCATGCGGTAGTATTTCGCATTGACGAACACCACGGGAATGAGCAGCAGGAATTGGGTAAACGCAAAAGTGATAGCGTTCTCCATACCCAGCAGGCCGCTGGGGAGCGGCCACCCCATCATGTGGCCCATTGAAATGTAAAATAGGGGGATGGTGAAGATGGCGGACAACAGAAGCCGCCGCTTCATCTGTGCATATTCCGCCTGGGCAACGCGAGCCGCGCTGTCAGTGCTGACCGCCGGTTTACCAGCAGGAGAGGAAGTGGCTGTGTGGTCGGTGGTCGGCTTGCTCTGTCCAGTCTTGGGGATGGCACCATACCCCGCCTTTTCCACCGCTTGAACGATCTGCCCCGTGTCGAGTGCGGCTTCGTCATAGGAGGCCACCATGCTGTTTTTCAGCAGATTGACCGATACCTCTTGGATGCCGGGGAGTTTGGCAACGCTCTTTTCTACCCTGGCCGAACAAGCGGAGCAAGTCATACCCGTAATGTCAAATTGCTCCTTACGCAAAATGATCCCTTCTTTCATATAGCTTGTATCAATACCCTTCCCCGGTGGGGGACTGGCTTTGACCGAGGGCTATTATAAACAGCTCTGTCCTGCTTTGTCCGCTCCAAAAAGGAGCATTTTTTATCCAAAAAGTTTTTTATTTTGCAATCGAAATCCAATCAGGAGCTTTTGCGCTCCAAAGGGGAATATCGCGGCAAAATCCATTGACTTTGCAGGGCGTGATGGCTATACTGCAAGGCGAAACGATTAAACAGTCATTTAACCGTTTCGGCCATGTCTAACTAACCACATACTTCAACAAAGAAAGGAACTTATCGCTATGAAAAAGACAATTAAACTCATTGACCTGGACTGCGGCCACTGTGCCGACAAAATCCAGAACGCCGTCCAGAAGATTGACGGTGTGACCAGCGTGGCCGTCAACTTCCTGGGCCAGAAGATGGTGCTGGAGGCCCCGGACGAGAAGTTTGACGCTGTGCTGGCCGAGGCCACGGCGCTCATCAAGAAGATCGAGCCGGATGTAACGGTCAAGGCGTAATGATGCAAAACACCGGCTGCCGTCAGGTAGCTGGTGTTTTGCAGGAAGGAGAGTATCAACATGACAAAAAAGCAAAAGCATTTGTTAGCCCGCATCATCGTGGCGGCGGTGCTGTTCGCCGCTGGCGCTCTGCTCCACCTGGAGAGCTGGGCGGAGATGGGCGTCTACCTCGTCTGCTACGGGGTGATCGGCTGGGATATTGTCTGGAAAGCCATCACCAACATCCTGCATGGTCAGGTGTTTGACGAGAATTTCCTTATGACTATCGCAACAGTCGGTGCGCTAATCTTGGGCGAACACTCCGAGGGCGTGGCCGTTATGCTGTTCTATCAGGTGGGCGAGTGGTTCCAGTCCTATGCGGTATCGAAGTCCCGCCGCTCCATCACCAGCCTGATGGACATCCGCCCGGACTATGCCAACATTGAGCAGGGCGGCAAGCTGGTACAAGTAGACCCGGAGGATGTGCAGATCGGTGATACGATCATTGTAAAGCCCGGTGAGCGTATCCCGCTGGACGGGACGATCATCAAGGGCAGCTCCACGCTGGACACTTCGGCTCTGACGGGAGAATCCATGCCCCGTGAGGTGGAGGCGGGCATGGAGGTTATCAGCGGGTGCATCAATCAGACCGGCATCCTGACGATTCAGACCACAAAGGAATTTGGAGAATCCACCGTAGCCAAAATCCTTGACCTTGTGGAGAACGCCAGCGACAAAAAGGGCCGGATGGAAAACTTCATTACCCGCTTTGCCCGGTACTATACGCCAGCGGTGGTATTCGCCGCCCTTGCTCTGGCAATCCTGCCGCCGCTGGTAACAGGACAGGCGTTCAGCATTTGGATTTACCGGGCCTTGACCTTCCTGGTAATCTCCTGCCCCTGTGCGCTGGTGATTTCCATTCCGCTCAGTTTCTTCGGCGGCATCGGCGGCGCATCTAAAATCGGCGTTCTGGTAAAAGGCAGTAACTACTTAGAGG